>DAIESF010000197.1 GCA_027346425.1 Gemmatimonadota bacterium
TGGGTCCAGATGATGTGAATGGAATCTCACCAACGTCGTCAGCACTCACCACCGGAGAGTGCTAACGGATGCCAAAGGTAGGCACCACCCCATAGGGTGGTCAAGGGCGCGACAAGGCTCGGCAGTGCCGACCACCACGGATGAGGCCGCGCCACGCGTCAAGTCGCTAACCGATTGTCCATGCACAACTTGGAGGCCTTTCCCTCCATCGCGACCGACGGTCAGAGGCTAGTCCGCCGCGCCCTCAGCCAGGAGCCCATAGGCCATCCGGAGCCCAATCAAGGTCAGGTGAGGCTCGACCCGATCGATGGTCTCACACAGCGGCGCAATCATCGGGGCCAAGCCACCGGTCGCCAGCACGAGCGGGACGCGCGGCGTTGGCCACTCCCGCTTGATGCGCCGCACCAGGCCATCCACCGCGTCCGCTGCTCCCAGCACGACCCCGGAGCGAATGCACTCCTCCGTGCGCCGCCCGATCACCTTCGCTGGGGGAACAAGTTCGGTCGCCGGGAGCTTCGACGTCCGCCGGAACAGCGTCTCTGCCGACGTCCGCACCCCGGGGGCGATCACGCCGCCCAGAAAGACGCCGTCGGCGGTGATGCAGTCGTACGTCGTCGCCGTCCCCAAGTCGACGACGATCGTATCCGACTCGTGCAGCCGCGACGCGGCCAGCGTGTTGATGATACGATCGGCGCCGACCGTAAGCGGCTCGAGCACGTCCAGGGTGATGGGGAGCCGGGAGCGGGCGTCGACGACCACGGGAGCGAGGGCAAAGAGGTGGTGGCACGCCTCGCCTAACGGGTCGGTCATCGACGGAACGACAGAGCCGATCGCCGCCCCCCGCACATCGTGTGCAGCCACGCCGCTGGCGCCGAGGAGGGCCCGCAACGTGAGGGCGATCTCGTCGGGCGTCCGGGTGGCGTCCGTCGTGATGCGCCAGTGCCCCTTCAGCTCCTCGCCCTGGAAGAGTCCGATCGTGGTCTCGGTGTTCCCGACGTCGAATACGAGGATCATGCCGTCTCTCCTTCGAGCACGAGCGACCCTGACGAGCAGGGCACCACGCCCTGCGGAGTCGCGATGAGCACTGCCCCTGCCGGCGAGATGCCGACGACGGTCCCTGCTGCGGGGGCGACGACGCGCCGATCGCGCGCCCAGTCGCGGCCGGCGAACTCCTGCATCTCCCGCGGCAGGAGGGCCCCCCGCCCCGCCGCGGCGGCGCGCAACGCGGGGACGAGTTCGGCCAGGAGTTCCGCGCGCTCCCCCCCTTCCCCCAGCGCCGCGGCCCCCACGATGCCGGCAGGAAGCAACAGGTTCACGCCGACACCAATTGCCACCCACTCGGGACGTTGCTCGCGCCAGCGGGCCTCCACCAGAATCCCGCCAACCTTGCCGGCTGGAAGCATCAGGTCGTTAGGCCATTTGAGCTTCACGGGTGCCGGCGCGAATCGATCGAGTACATGCGCCGCGCGCAATCCGACGCGCAGGGAGAGGACGTCGAATCCCGAGGCGTCGAGCGGACGCTCGATGAGCGTCATCCACACCCCCCCTCGGTCCGGCGAATTCCATCCCTTCCCTCCACGCCCGCGTCCGCGCGACTGCATGTCGGCGAGGACGAGTGTTCCCGCGGGCGCCCCCTCGGCGGCAAGCGCATGCGCTTCGTCCATCGTCGATGCGACGCGCGTGCGCCAGGCGACGCGCGGCAGGTCGAGTGCGCGTGCGAGCTCGACTTCACGGTCATCCATCGCGACGATCATCCCCTCGCCCCCTGCGCGCATCGTCCTCACCCGTCACCCACGGATGGCGATGACGGCGAAGATCAGGATGCCTAACGCCAATCGGTACACGGCGAACAGGCCGTAGCTCCGGCGAGAGACATATTTGAGCAGCACGGCGATCGCCAGCCACGAACTCAGCGCCGCCGAGACGACCCCGACGACGAGGGGAGGCGAAATCCCTTCCCGAACGGCGTCCGGGACCTTGAGAATGGCCGCCGCCGCCGTGATCGGCATGCTCAGGAGGAACGAGAAGACGGCGGCGCTCGTGCGATCGAGCTTCAGGAGGCGCGCCCCCGTGATGGTGGACCCCGATCGCGAGAAGCCGGGGACGAGCGCGCACGCCTGTGCGAGCCCGATCAGGAGGGCGTCGCGCCAGGTCATCTCGGCGATGTGGCGCGATTGCGCGACAAAGCGGTCGGCGGCCCAGAGCATCACCCCCATGATCATCAGCGTCGTGGCCATCAGCGCCGGGGCACGGAAGGCGGTTTCTGCCGCGTTCTCGAGCAGGAGTCCGGCAATGGCGCCGGGTATCGTCCCGATGATGAGGAAGATCACCCGCCACTCGTCAGGCGTCTCCACGCGACGCTTGGCGACGATGTCGAGGCTCGACCGGATCAGCGCCCCCCACTCCTTGCGGAAATACCAGAGCACGGTCGCCAGCGTCCCCAGGTGCAACGCGACATCGAAGGCGAGGCCGGGGTCCTTCCACCCAAAGGCCCAGGGGGCCAGCGCCAGGTGCGCGGACGAGCTGATCGGGAGAAACTCGGCGAGCCCCTGGACGATGCCGAGCACCAGCGCTTGGAAGACGGTCAATGCTCTTGGAGAGGGGGGACGGGGAACGGGAGACGGGAGGGCGCCGGGAATCTAGCGGCTGGCGAGCGTCGACTCATACAGCGCTTCGTACTGCGCGACCACTGCGTCCCGCGAAAATCGTGCGCGGGCGTCGCGCGCGGCGAGGGTACTCATCTCCTGCCAGCGCTCCCCGTCATGCAGGATCTCCACGGCAGCACGCCCCATGGCGTCGACGTCGTGTGGCGCGCGCAGCGCGCCAGTCTCCCCTTCGCGCACCACTTCGGGGAGCCCGCCGACCGAGCACCCGATCACCGGGACCCCCGATGCCAGGGCCTCGAGGGCGCTCAACCCGAACGACTCGCGGTCGCTGGGCAGGAGGAAGAGATCGGCGCTCGCCAGCAGCGGTGCCACGCGCTCGATCTTCCCAAGGAAGTGCACATCGCGCTCGACGCCCAGCGTCCTCGCCTCTTCCTCCGCATCATCGCGATCGGGGCCGTCGCCAACCATCACCAGCGTGCTCGGCATCTCGGCGTGGACGCGGGCGAAAATCTGCACCACATCGCGCACGCGCTTGACCGGCCGGAAATTGGAGACGTGCATCAGGATCTTCCGCGAGCCTCCGCCGATCTGGTCACGGATGACCGGGGCGTACTTGCTGCGATCGTAGATCGCCGGGTCGATGAAGTTGTGAATGACCTCCACATGGCACCCGGCGCACCCGAACGCGAAGAACGTCTCCTCCTTGAGGAAGTTGGAGACCGCGGTGATCCGATCGGACTTCTCGATCGAAAATTTGGTGATCGCGTGGAACGAGCGGTCCTGCCCGACGATCGTGATGTCGGTCCCGTGCAACGTCGTGATCACCTGAATGTCGTGCCCGTTCTCGCGGAGCATTTCCTTGGCGATCCACGCGCTCGTGGCGTGCGGGATCGCGTAGTGCACATGGAGGAGGTCGAGTCCGTGCGACAGGACCACCTCGTGCATGCGAACGGCAAGCGCGAGGTCGTACGGCGGATATTCGAACAGGGGATACTTGCCGACGTCCACCTCGTGGAAGTAGACCCCGGGGAGGAACGAGGGGAGCCGGAACGGCTGCTGGTAGGTGATGAAGTGCACCTCGTGCCCGCGCTCGGCGAGGGCGATGCCAAGCTCGGTGGCCACGGCGCCGGAGCCGCCGTACGTCGGGTAGCAAGTGATGCCGATCTTCACCGCAGGCTCTCCTCCCCGCACCATGCCAGGGCGCGCGTTAGCGCGCCTGGGTCGGCGGAATTCACGTGGACGACGTGCGCAGGTGGCAGCTGGTGCCGAAACCAGGTCCGTTGCCGCTTCGCGTACTGGCGAGTGGCGATGATGACCCGCTCACGCCCCTCCGCCAATGACCGCGTCCCCTGCGCCACCTCACGAATCGTGTCATACCCGGTTGCGTTCCATGCCGGGGCATCGCCGGGGACCGACTGCATCAGCCGGCGGACTTCGTCCACCCAGCCGGCGGCGATCATGGCATCGACCCGACGCGCGATCCGGTCGTGCAGTTCCTCCCCTGGATCCACGAGGAGATATCGCAGCGCGTAGCGCGCATCGCGCCGTCGCGCTCGATGGAGTTCCGAGATCGGCCGCCCCGTAAGCGTCGCGACCTCGATGGCCCGCAGCAGCTGCGTGCGCCCGAGGTGCGCGCGGGGGGGATCGAGTACGCGGCAGCGACGCCTGAGTTCCTCGAGGGGAAGCGGCTGCAACTCCCGGTCGAGCGCGCGGCGCGCCGCCGGATCGAGGGGCGGCTCCTCGAAGAGGGGCTCGGCCAGCGCACGCAGGTAGAGTCCGGTCCCCCCCACCACGAGCGGAGGGCGCCCCTGCGACTCGAGCGCGGCGCGCCACCCCTCCACCCCGGATGCCCACCTGGCCGCGCTGTACCGCTCGGTCGGCGCCACCACGTCGATCCCCTCGTGCGGGACGCGACGGCGCTCCTCGTCGGTGGGCTTGGCCGTCCCGATGTCGAAGTCACGGTAGACCTGGCGCGAATCGGCGCTGATGATCCCCATTCCCCGCGTCTCGGCGAGTGCCAGCGCGAGCGCCGACTTCCCGGCCGCCGTGGGGCCGCACACGACGGGGAGCCTAACGACGTCCAAAGCGGCGCTCCAATTCGTCCCACCCGACGCGCACGATGGTCGCGCGCCCATGCACGTCATGGGCGGGGAGCGTGGACCGTGCGAGGGCCACGAAGAGGGCGCGCATCTCCCCGGGGGCGAGGACGTCGCCTGCCTTGACCGCCGCCTTGCAGGCGACGGTGGCCGCCAGTCGCTCGTGCCGGGCGTGGGCGCTGGCCTCGCGCCCGCCGCTGAGCGCAGCCAGCGAATCGCGCAGGCACTGGATCGCGTCGAAACGCGCGTGCGGCGCGGGAACGGCGTGCACGATGAGCGTGTGCCCGCCGAAGGCCTCGATCTCGTATCCCAGGCGCGCCAGGAGGTCGGCGCTGCCCTCGAACGCCTCGGCGTCGTCGGGGGCCAAGTGCACGGTGACCGGAAAGAGGAGCCGTTGCGACGACGCCTCGCCGCGCGCCAGGGCGCCGAGGAATCGCTCGTACAGGACGCGCTCGTGCGCCGAGTGCTGGTCGATGAGCACGACGCCGTCGTCATGCTCGTACATCATGTACGTCCGCCGCAGCTGCATGAGCAGGGGGACGACAATCTCGGCGCGGGTCACCGGCGCCGGCGCCATCGCGACCTCGCCGTGGCTCCCCTCGGCGTTCGCGGAGGGGACGCGCCCTTCCCCATCGCCTGCCTCGGCGAACAGGCCGCCGGCGGCGGGTGCCACTGCCGGCGGGGGGAGGGTATCCATCGCCCCGCCGGGGGACGGCGAGAGTCCGGCTCCCGGGCTCCAGGTCCGGGCCCCCACCCAGGCCGCGGCGTCGGGAGTGCCTAACGCGCGTTGCACGATGTGCTCCACCGCGCGCTCCGTCCCCCATCGATCGTGAAAGCGCACTTCGGCCTTGGCCGGATGCACGTTGACGTCGACCACATCGGCGGGGACGGTGATGGAGACGATGAACGACGGGCGCACCCCCGAAGGGAGCGTCGAGCGATAGGCGGATTCGACCGCCCGCGCGATTCCGATGTCGCGCACCGCCCTCCCGTTGACCATCACGATGACCCGTCGCGAGGCGACCCCCACGTCGCCCGGGCGCTCGGCCAGCCCGGTGACGTGGATGGCGCCGTGGACCCCGTCGACCTCAACGAAGCGCCCCGCGTAGTCATGTCCCCAGACCGCGGCCACGCGCGCACGCAACGACGCCGCCGGTGCCAGGACGAGCGCCTCGCGGCCGTCGGACCGAACGCGGAGCCGCACCTCGGGGCGCGTGAGCGAGAGGGTGACGAGGGTGTCGGCGATCGCGCGCCACTCCGAGCGCGAGCTGCGCAGGAACTTGCGCCTGGCGGGAACATTGTAGAACAGGTCGCGCACCTCGACCGACGTCCCGCGCCGCCTGGCTGCCGGCGCCACCGACTCGACATGCCCGCCAGCCGCACGCACGTCGGTCCCTTCCCCGTCGTCCACTGCCGTGAGGAGGGTGAGGCGCGAGACCGAGCAGATGGCCGGGAGCGCCTCCCCCCGAAAGCCGTAGGACGGGACGCCGACCAGGTCCTGCGCCGCCCGGATCTTCGACGTTGCGTGGCGCGCGAGGGCGAGCTGCGCATCCTCCCGGTCCATCCCGCTCCCATCATCGCTCACGCGGAGCAGGACGCGCCCCCCCTCCTCGACCTCCACCTCGACGCTCGTCGCCCCGGCGTCGAGGGCATTCTCGACGAGTTCCTTCACGGCAGATGCCGGACGCTCGACCACCTCGCCCGCGGCGATCTGGTCAGCGACGGCACTGGGTAGGACGGCGATACGCGGCACGAGAATCCGGGGTGCGAGGGACGGCGGACGAGAAAGATGCGTCTCGCCGCGCCCGCGGTGTACTCCCGTCAGGGGCGTTGCGACAGGTCCAGGGACGCGAGGCGGCGCGACTCCATCCAGCCGACGCGCCCATCGGCGAATCGCAGGCGACTCCAGACCCCCTGCGCCGCCGTCTCGACCGCCCCCTCGCCGGTCATCACCTCCGACGATTCCTCCGCTCCCAGGGCGGGCGAGGACCGCAGCCGCTCCGGATGCACGACCACCACGTGGTGACGCCCGGAGATCGTCTCGGCGAGGGCAACCGTCATGACGCCGATCAGGGCGCTGCCACCAATCGCCCCGATCGCCATCCGACGGAGGTCGCCTCGCCGCCGAGCCAGCGTCCATGCCAGCCCCCCCCATCCCACGATCCAGAGGAGCGTGCCTAACGCTGCGGCGACGTCGACCGGGACCGGCGGGATGTCACCCAACACGCCGCTCCGGAAGCCCGGGATGGACTCGAGGCGACCGCGCAGGTCGCCGGCCAGGGGTTCGAGGCGAAGGGCCCGCTGCCAGCCGATGGCCGCGGTAGCGGTGTCGTTGGCGTACCACGCGGACGTCCCGAGATTCGCCCATGCATCGGCCGCCCGCGGGACGCGGATCACGATGTCGCGGAACTCGTGCATCGCCGCCTCATACTCGCCGCGGTTGTAGTGTGCGGTGCCGCGCGTGAAGCGCGCGACCTCCTGCGCCTCGTCGTCGGTGGCGGCGATCGCCGAGACGGTGCCGAAGGTGAACGCTGCGGCCAGAAGGGCGAGCCCCCGCCCGTGCAGCGCGGCCGCGTGCGCGGCAGGCCGTGGGTGCGGGAGCCCGAACGGTATCGCCTCGGCATCGATGGCCGCGAACGTGTCGGCGGCGCGGAGCGCCAGATCGGGAGCAGGGGAGCGACCATCACCGCCGTATGTGGCGCGATCGATCTCGCCCAGCACCAGGACGGCGCGTTCTGCCGTCGCGGTGGTCACGCCGGCGTGTCGCAGCGCGCGCACGAGAGCGCGCGTCTCGGTCATTGCCCGCCCCCCGCACCCGGTGCGCGTCGTGATGGCCGCGGTGAAGGCGCGGCGCAGCTCGGCCGGAGTCGCACGCCCGGACGCTGCCAACCGTTGGAGTTCCCGGTCGCGTCGTTCCGCACGCGCGCGGCGCGGACGATGCCGCGCCCCGAGCATGAGCGCCGGGAGGGGGATCATTCCCAACAGCGCCCACCATGCCGGCGACGACGAGCGAGGCACCGACAGCGCGCCGCGATACCGAACCCGGAGCGGGAGGCGGGGAACCGTATCGGCGACCACGGCGACGCGTGCGGCGAGTGAGCCCGCGCCGACCTGCACCGAAAGCGGAGCGGTCACGGCCACCTCGTAGCGCTCGGTGTAGGGATTCCAGTACGGATACCGCAGCGCCGGGACCTCGAGCGTCCCCTCTCGCTTCGGCGTCACCACCCACTCGAAATCCTTGCGCCCCTGCACGAGCGCGATCCCGGAGTCGATGGTCACGCGCTCGGCGCCTTTCACGACGTCGCCCCAGGGGATGGCGACGCGCGGCGGGGGAAACAGCGACACGTTCCCGGTTCCGCGTACGCTCACCACAAGGGTGACCGGATCGCCGACGCGGGTGGTCGGGGAGTCGATGCGGGCGCTCACCGCGAGGCGCCCCACGGCACCCGTGTATCCGTCCGGGCGCCCCGCCGTCGGCGGCTCCTTGGCGAAAACCGTCACGGCACTCGTGCGGGCGGAGTGCGACTCCTCGCGGCTGAAGAAGGTGTTGGAGAGCGGGAGCGAGTAGGTGAGGCGGGCCGGCGCGAGGGTGTGCGTCCCCGCGGTCAGCGGGAAAAGCGCCCGTTGGAAGACGTGGACGGCGAACGTCCGTCCCCCCGCATCGCGGAGCAACGGCCGGGCCGGTGACGGGAGGTCGTACGCCAGCATCGACCGGACGTCGGGGGGGACAAACTCCGGATTGCGCCGCAGGCGCTGCGAGACGTCCTCGGACAAAAAGACGCCGATCTGGTAGGTGACCTGCTGCCCCACGTAGACGGTGGATGGGACCGCCATGGCGCTGAAGTTCACGTCCTTGCGCGAATCCACCTGTCCCTGCAACACGATAGCGGGGCGCGACTCGGCGGCGCGAGGCGTCGCCGGCTGCTGCGCGGACAGCGGGGGCAGCGCCGCGATGGCACCGGCGACGACCACGGACGCACGTCGGCGCACGCGCCGCATCCGTGGCGACACCTGGGCCATGAGCGCCCTCGCCCGGCTCACCAGTCTTTCCCTCCCGGAGGGGGCTGCGGCCGGCTCAGTCGCTGCTTGCGCCCCTGCACCCCGCGCTCCTCACGGGCGGCCGCATTGAGGAGCTGTTCCGCCTGCTGTTCGCCCAGTCCCCCGCTCTGCTGTTCGGCTTGCGGTGTGTCGGCCTGGCTCTGGTCCTGCTGGTTGGCGTTGCCCCCGCCTCCGCCGCCCCCTCCGCCTCCCCCGTTCTGTTCCTGCTGTCGCAATGCGAGTTCGTAGTTCCACTTCGCGTCCCGATCGGTCGGGCGCAGGATGAGCGCCCGCTTGTACGTTTCGAGGGTGGTCTTGAGCGCGGTCCGCGTGCTGTCGGCATCGGGCGCCCCGGCGAGGCCGCGCCGCAGGTAGCCGAGGCCGCGGTTGAACGAGGCACGGAAGCGAAGCTCGGGGTCGTCGATCTTGCTGGCGCGCTCGAGCGGTTCGACGGCGTTGTCGAGCGAATCGGCTGCCACGAGCGCTGTCCCCAGGTTGTACAACATCTCCGGGCGCGCGTCTCCCTTCACGATCGCCCGGCGATAGAGCGATGCCGCGCGTGCATAGCGCCCGACCGCGTATTCGCGCGCCGCATCGCGCGGGACGGACCCCGACCAGGTGCAACCGGCGAGGGCCACGGTCGCCGCCATCGCGCCGGCTCGCCGCATGGTGCCGGGCCAGGCGCGTCTCCGGCGCTCGGCGCGCCACGTGTCGAGGAGGAGGAGGAGGAGGGCCGGCGCAACAAACCATTGAAAGCGGGCCGTCCGCTGGACGCCCGCGGAAACGCTGCGCGTGGTGGCGCGCAACTTCTGGAGTGCCCCGCGCACGCGCGTCGCCTTGTCCGTGACCTCGGCGCCGATGAACGTGCCGTTGCCCGCCTCGGCGATCGCCTGCAGCATCTCCGGATGGTAGCGGGAGACGACCACCTCCCCGTTCTCATCGCGCTTCGGGACCGTCGCGCCGTTCTCCGTGATGGGGATCGTTGCACCTGCGGTGGTCCCGAACCCCACGGAGACCACCGCGATCCCGTTCGCCGCCGCCCGCGCGGCGGCGGCGCGGACATCCTCGATGGGCTCGAACGCCTCGCCATCGCTCATGATGACGAGGGCGCGATCGCTCCCGCCCTGCGACGACAGGAGGAGATCGGTCCCCTGCGTCACGGCACGGGCGAGCGAACTCCCCGCCTGCCCGACGATGCTCGGGTCGAGGTTGTCGAGGAAGAGTTCGATCGCCCCGTCGTCGACCGTCAGCGGCGTCAGGATGTAGCTACGCCCGGCGAAGGCGAGCATGGCGACCCGGTCGGCGCGCGCGAGGTCGCGGTAGCGACGGACCTCCTGCTTCATGCGCTCGAGACGATTGGGTCGCTCGTCGGTGGCGAGCATGGAGAGCGAGGCGTCGAGGGCGAGGACGACGTCGATGCCCGCCCCACTCACGATCGCCGGTTCGGTCCCCCAGCGCGGACCGGCGAGGGCGACCCCCGCCATCAGCACCACCGCTCCCAGCCGTACGGCGCGCCACGGCGTCGATGTCAGCACGCCGGCCGGCGCGAGGCGCGCCAACAGCGGTGGCTCGCCCATGCGCACCAGGCGTGAGCGCTTGCGCCTGACCGCCAGCACGACCAGTCCCGCGGCCACGGCCACGAGGACGAGGGCGAGGGGGAGCATCCAGGGCCAGTCGGTCGCCAGCGCGCTCATGCCGCCTCCGGTCTCTCCGCCGGCTGCAACGCCTGGTGCACCCCCTCCACGACCGCGCGGGCCTCATCCCCCGCTAGCTCGGCGCGCGCCGCATCGATCGGGACGCCGGCGAACTTCACCAGATCGACATCCTGCATGAGGCGGGCGAGGCGGGCGAGCGGGATGCGGGTGTCGCCCCGCAACCGCTGTAACAACTCCCCGGTGGTGAGCGACGGAGTTGCCGCGGGAATCACGCGCGAGAGGTAGGTGCGCACCACGTCGACCATGAGCGCCACGTAGGCGCCGCGCTCACCGCTCGCCACGAGGTCCATGGCCTCGACGCGCGCAAACTCTTCGTCCGCCATCTCGCGCGGTGTACGCAGCGAGACCACCACCCCCTGCCGCCGCCGGCGCCAGAGCCACCACAGCGCAGCCAGCACCCCCAGCGCGGCGAGGGCGACAAGCGCCCACCACCACCACGGCGGCCCGAACTCGAAGAGGGGGCGCGGCGGCTTGGGGACGCGTTCGGTGGAGTCGGACGGGAGGACCGAGGCCACGAAGACCGAGACCCGGCGTCCCACCTCGAGACGCCGCACGGTGCCCTCCTCACGCACGAGGATGTCCGGGAAGCGAATCGCCCGCGCCCCGACGTCCCACGCAGCCAATCGGTAGGTCGCCGTCTGCTCGGTCGCGGTGGTATCGCTGGCGGGAACGACCACGACAGGGTCGAGCGCCTCCACACCGGTTCCGGAATCGGGGGCCGACGGGAACTCCAGCGTGGCCCCGCGGGGGGCGCGCACGCGCACCACGACTCGGAACGGGTCGCCGACGGTCACCGTCTCGGGCAGGACGATCACGCCACGCGAGATGCCTCCCGCAAGGGTGTCCGCCACCGCGCGCCTCCCCCCACCCT
>DAIESF010000213.1 GCA_027346425.1 Gemmatimonadota bacterium
CGCAGAGGTCCGCGCGGTTCTTGGATTCGGTCGCACGGGTGCCGCCCTCGAAGAGGCTATCGGGGCGGCGATAGCGCGACTCCTGGCGTCGGGCAAGCTGGGTGAGGCGAGCACCGGGGTGCGTCTCAGAGTATAAGAATAGCCGTAACTTCGGCTTCCTTGCGGCGCATGACGCCCTGCTCCTCCCCCCTCTGCACGTTGGCGGATTTGCGCGCGCACGACGATGCGCGCGCTGTGCCCGTAGGCGTTCCGCCGCTCGCAGAACCGCACGAGATCATCCGCCGCTTTCCGCGCCGCTAGCTGTCGTGCAGACATGACTGGATGACGCAATCTCCCTCCGAGCTTCGCTAGATGCGCTCGATAGTGCCCTACAGCGCCGAGACTTCAGTGGTAAGCTGGTCCCTCAAGATCCCGGCGACGAACCCGCCGCCACGCTCCTCGGGCGCGAGCGCCGTGGGAGCCACGCGTCAACGCGCTCAACTCGCGGCCGTGGTCCCATGACCGATAGCTGTCACTGACGCAGGCGTTGTTCACTCCTTCGTAGCCAGTCGCCGGACTGGGGTGAGAAAGGACATGTCGGTGTGGCAGCGTCCGGCGTTGTAGAAGCGGAGGTGGGCGGGCAGGGCCCGCGTGCGATGGACCGACCGGCCGTAGGCCTGCGCGTACGCCCACTCGCGGAGGAGCGTGCGAATGCGTTCGGCCCTGCCATTGGTTTGGGGACGGTACGGCCGGGTGAACTGGTGGCGGATCTTGAGCCGGCGGCCGCACGCCTGGAGGTCGTCGCTTCGATAGTTGCCGCCGTTGTCTGTCAGCAGTCGGCCGGTCGTGACGCCGTGGGCGGCATATCACGCGTAGGCCCGTTCCAGGAAGCCGACGGTGGTCGGCCCCCGCTCGTCAGCGAGCACCTCGGCGTAGCCCACGCGGGTGCAATCGTCGATGGCGACGTGGACGTACTCCCAGCCGATCCCGCGCACGCGCGTCGTGCGGTCGCCATGCATGCGGCAACCCACGCGGCCGAATTTCCCAGCTTCTTCACGTCGAGGTGGACCAAGGTGCCCGGTCGGCGGCGCTCGTAGCGCTGGACGGGACGCGGGGGCTCGAGGCGCGCCAGGCGATTGAGCCCGTGGCGTCGGAGGAACGAGGCGACCGTGCTGACGGGCAGCGTGTAGTGCTGCGCGATCCGCAGCAAGCTCCAGCGCTTGCGGCGGCTCCGCAGGATCTGTCGGCGCTGGTGACGCGGGAGTTGGCGCGCGAGGCGGCGCGGGCGTGAGGACCGATCTTGCAGCGCGTCCGGCGCCGCGGAGCCGACGGCTCGCGCCCGCGCTTCCCACTTCTGCAGCGTGCGGGGCGAGATCCCACAGCCGCGGGCGACGACCGCGCGCGCCTCGCCGGCGGCGACCCGCTGGACCGCGAGGGATCGCCGCCCGCGGGGAACACCGTGCATTCTTGTGGACGTTCACTGAGCCCTCTGGCAGTTGCCGGTTGAGTGTCTCGACAACCCCAGCTTGGCCTGCGACGGCTCAGTGACCAACCTCCTCGTCATCTATAATCTAGGCCATCGCCGGCCGCTTCGCCGTGACTAGCACCGCCTTCACGCCGAATGCTTCCGCCGAATTCTGAGTGGAGGCCTTGCGGAACCGGAAATGCGGCACGACGACCGAGCGAACCCGTTCGAAGCCGGATTCCTCAAGCAGCCGAAACATCTCTCCTTCCAGGAGAGCACCACCGATTCAACTGGCCCACAGCTTCGGGTCGTTGACGATGGACTGGGACAGCTGTTTGGCGCTGACGATGTCGGTGATGGACAGGCGCCCCCCGGGTTTCAGCACGCGGAAGACTTCCTCGATCACCTTTCGCTTTCGGAAGGAGAGGTTGATCACGCCGTTGGAAATGACGATGTCCGCGGTCGCATCGGGGACCGGGATCTCCTCCATCCGACCCTGCCGGCATTCCATGCGTGCGCCGGTGGTTGCGGCATGTGCCTGCGCCTTGAGGCACATCGCCGGATTGAGATCGACGCCGATCACCTGCCCCGCGTCGCCCGCGCTCCACGACGCAATGATCGCGTCGAGCCCCGCGCCGCTTCCGAGGTCCACCACGGTCTCGCCCGGCTGAATGGCGCTCCGCAGGTGTGGGTTGCCAACACCGGCGAAGGAGGCGACGGCTCCGGCAGGGGCGCGGTCAAGCCATGCCGGGTCGTACCCGAACAGCTCAGCGGCCTCGCGACCGTGGTAGAAGTGGTATTCGCCGTCGGGATGGTCCGCGACGTCCTGGTACATGCGGATGATCTCGTCTTTCAGGACGGCTTCGAGCGACTCCTGGGCTGTGGCCGAGTCGGTCATCGTGATTCCTCCGGTGTCGTTGCGCCGCGATGCCCAAGCCCACTCCGTACTGGATCACGCTTCATGCAGCGCCAGCAAAAGAATCGCGTGCCAAGCCCGATCGCGCCAGAGTCTGGCGGCTGAAGCGACGGTATGAGGCGCCCTGTTGGCGACCGCCGGACGCGCATGGTGGTCTCGCTTGAAACCCATGGCCCCCTATTCTAGTATTCCGACACTTACTGGAATACTGGAGCGCCCGTGCACCCTCGCGCCGTCAAAGACCGCCTCTTCGCCGCCTGGGCCGACGTGGCCAAGGCACTCGCCAGCCCCACACGGGTCGAACTCCTCGACCTGCTCGCCCAAGGCGAACGCACCGTCGAAGCGCTGGCGCGGGAGACGGGGCTGACGACCAACAACACCAGCTCGCACCTGGCCGTGCTCAAGCGCGTCCGCCTCGTGGAGACGCGCAAGGACGCGCAGTTCGTCTTCCATCGCCTCGCTGACGACGCGGTCGTCGCCCTCCTGCGCGACGTGCAGGTCCTCGCCCGGCGACGACTGCACGAGGTCGACCACCTGGCCCGCACGCATTTCGACGAGCGGGACGAACTCGAGCCGCTGGACGCCAGGGAGCTGCGGCGCCGGATCAGCGCCGGCGAGGTGACGGTCATCGACGTGCGCCCGGCCCTGGAGTACGAAGCGGGCCACATTGTCGGTGCGTTGTCGGTCCCCCTGGAGGGGCTCGACGCTCGACTGAGGGAGCTGCCGCGCAAGCGTCCGATCGTCGCATACTGTCGCGGGCCGTACTGCGTCTACGCACTGGAAGCAGTCGATCGCCTGCGCCAACGCGGCTACCATGCGCGCCGGCTCAGCGACGGGCTGCCCAATTGGCGCCTCGCGGGCTACCCAGTGGCCGTCGGCCCCGAAGCCCCGCCGGCGACGAAACCCACGACGTCCCGACATTCCCGCACCGCGTCCCGCCGGAGGGCCTCGTGATCGTTCGCCACTACCTGCACACCGATCCCGCGGTCGCCATCTCCTACCTGTTCGGCTGCGGAGGGAAGGCCATGGGCGCGGTCGTCGACCCGATCGCAGACCATGATTTCTATCTCCGCGAGGCCGACGCACTGGGGCTCAAGATCCGCTTCGTCGTGGAGACGCACCTCCACGCCGACCACGTCTCCACCGGGCGGGCGCTCGCTGAGGCAGCCGGCGCCGCATACGTCCTGCACGAGAGCGCGGGAGCGCGGTATCCCTTCCACGCCGTGAAGGACGGCGACGAACTTGCGTTAGGCAACGTGACGGTGACCGCCTGGCACGTGCCGGGGCACACCCCCGAGCACCTGGCACTCGTTGTCACCGATCGAACGCGGGCCGATGAGCCGTGGCTCGTCTTCACGGGGCACACGCTCATGGTCGGCGACATGGGGCGCACCGAGCTCGCGACCACCGCGGAGGAAGGAGCGCGGGCGCTCGCTGCGAGCGCCGAGCGACTTCGCACGCTCCCGGACCATGTGCAGGTGCTGCCCGGGGCGTTCTCGGGCTCGGTCTGCGGGCGCGGGTTGAGTGGCAACCCGTTCTCCACCGTCGGCTTCGAGCGGCGCTTCAACCGGGCGTTCCGCGTGACCGACGCGGACACGCTGGTCGCGATGATGTTGCAGGATATCCCGCCACGGCCGCCGCGCGCGGAGGAGACGCGGGCGATCAACATGGGGACGGTGTCGACCGGGCACGGCACTGGGGATAAGGCGGCGTCCCGATTCTCCGCGTCCACGGCGTCGTGAGCTCCGCATCGGCGGTCGATGCAACAGGGGCCGGAACCGTCGCGGCGCGCGCGGACAGCCCAGTGGTGCCCGTGCTCGGCTTGCGAGAAAATTGGCGACAATTCGCGCTGCTGGTGCTCGTCAACGCGTTCGTCGGCGCGATGGTGGGGCTCGAACGAAGCGTGCTCCCCCTCATCGGCGAACGCGAATTCGGACTCGCGTCGAAAAGCGCCGCACTCTCGTTCATCGCGACGTTCGGCGTGGTGAAGGCGCTGACGAATCTCCTCGCCGGCCGGCTCGGCGACCGTTGGGGCCGCAAGCACGTACTCGTGGCAGGGTGGCTCTTCGCCCTACCGGTGCCGTTCCTGGTGATATGGGCGCCGACGTGGGGGTGGATCGTGGCGGCCAACGTGCTCCTCGGGATCAACCAGGGGCTCGCGTGGTCGACCGCGGTG
The DNA here is from genome assembly GCA_027346425.1 of Gemmatimonadota bacterium. GTDB lineage: Bacteria > Gemmatimonadota > Gemmatimonadetes > Gemmatimonadales > Gemmatimonadaceae > SCN-70-22. Next base: position 4,537 of record DAIESF010000213.1, read on the forward strand.
ATCATGAAGATCGATCTCGTGGGGCCCAAGCAGCGCGGCCTGGCGATGGGACTCAACGAATGTGCCGGCTACCTGGCGGTCGCGCTCTCGGCGCTTGCCACCGGCATGATCGCGAGTCGTTACGGCCTGCGCCCCGAGCCCTTCTACCTGGGGATCGCCTTCGCGGCGTTGGGGCTGGCGCTGAGCGTGCTCTTCGTGCGCGACACGCACGGCCACGCACACGCCGAGGCGAAGGCGCATGCAACGACGCAGGCTCCGGCGATCGACGCGTCATCCACCACGCCACCGACCGCGGCACCGACCGCGGCACCGACCGCAGCACCGACCACCGCACCAGACTTCCGCGCGCTATTCGCGCGGGGGACGTGGGGCGACCCGGCGCTGTCGAGCGCTAGTCAGGCGGGGTTGGTCAACAACCTCAACGACGGCCTCGCCTGGGGGCTCTTTCCGCTCTTCTTCGCCGCCGCCGGCCTGACGGTGCGGCAGATCGGGGTGCTCGCCTTCGTGTACCCCGCCACGTGGGGCGTCACCCAACTCTGGACGGGCGCGTGGAGCGACCGTGTGGGGCGGAAGTGGCTGATTGTCGGCGGAATGCTGCTGCAAGGTGTCGCGCTCGCCGCGATGGTGGCCTGGCGCGGCTTTGCCCCGTGGGTGGCCGCGGGTATCGCACTCGGTGTCGGGACGGCGATGGTCTACCCCACGCTGCTCGCCGCCATCGGAGACGTCGCGCATCCCTCGTGGCGCGGCTCGGCGGTCGGCGTCTATCGCCTCTGGCGTGACCTGGGGTATGCCGCGGGGGCGCTCCTCGCCGGCGTGCTGGCCGACACATTCGGGATGGGGACCGCCATCAGCGTCGTCGCGGCGCTCACGGCGGCGACGGGGGTGCTGGTTGCGCTGCGCATGCCGGAGACGCTGCGGCGTGCGCGTTGAATCAGCTGTTCCATCGCTCGCCGAGTTTCGCGTGCCTAACGACATTCCTTGCCCGAGAAACGCCGCCGGGGGACGCCATGCGTGACATTCGTGAACGCTACGACGTGCTCGCCATCGGGGCGCATCGGGACGATGTCGACGTGTTCATCGGGGGGGCCATCGCGGAGCAGATCCGGCGGTATCGGCCGCGGTTCGTGTTCACGTCGGCGGGTTGCGGCGTGCCCCCGGACCACAAGGCGGGCACCGATATCGTGACGAACGCGGTGTTCTACGCTCGGCTGCCGAAGTGGGACGAGGTCCCAGGCGGCGATCACCTTGCCGAAACGGCGCCGCACGAGAAAGAGCGCCTCCAGTTCGGCCACTACCGAAGGGAAGCACCGTGGCAGCGCTTCGATGGACGACGAATCATGCGCCCTGCCGTGAAAGGCACGAAAGCGGCTCTGCTGCGGAGCGATCGCGAGTCGCAGCACGACTTCCAGCCGTCGCTCCTCCGGCTGGCGGCGCGCTTCGCGCGATGCCTCGTGTCGCCGGACTGAGGTCGGATCAAGTGTGAGGCGAAGTTGGATGTGCGGACGCGGGTCATCGAGGTGGGTACCGGGGCACCGGAGGGCGTTCGCTGACCGGAAGCTTCTCTACCCTGACCCGGGCGCGACCGCCGGCCTCGTGCTGCGGCGACCCTCGCCGATCGGTATCTTCTGCGCCCATCGCCTCTTCCTCTTCAGGCCATCGCCGTCGCACCCCGCCATGACCGACCGATCGCAGGCCCTCGCCCTCGATGCGCGCGACCCGCTGGCCCCGTTGCGGCAGCAGTTCACGCTCCCCGACGGCGTCGTCTACCTGGACGGGAACTCGCTCGGCGCGCTCCCGGTGGCCACGGCGGCGCGGGTGCAGGAGGCGGTGACCGCGGAATGGGGGACGGGGCTCATCCGCAGCTGGAACACGGCCGGGTGGGTGACGCTGGCGCCGCGCATCGCCGACAAGATCGCGCGCCTCATCGGCGCCGGCGCGGCCGAGACGTTGGTTGGGGACTCGACCTCGGCGAACCTCTACAAGGTGCTGGCGAGCGCGATGGCGCTGGTGCGCGCGCGCGGTGACGCGCAGCGCCGAGTGATTGTCTCCGAGCGGACGAACTTCCCGACCGACCTGTACATCGCCCAGAGCCTGTGCCAGCAGCACGGCTTCACCTTGCAGCTGGTGGAGCCGGACGAGATCGCCGCGCACTTGAACCAGCGCCTGGCCGTCCTCATGCTGACGCACGTGAACTACCGCACCGGGCGCATGCACGACATGGCGGGCATCACGCGCGACGCGCACGCCTGCGGTGCGCTCACGATCTGGGACCTCGCGCACTCCGCAGGGGCGGTCCCGGTCGACCTCAATGGCGCGGACGCCGACTTCGCGGTGGGGTGCGGCTACAAGTACCTCAACGGGGGCCCCGGGGCGCCGGCGTTCCTCTGGGTGCATCGGCGGCATCTCGACCGCATGGAGCACGAGCATCTCTGGCAGCCGTTGTCCGGATGGTTCGGCCACGCGGCGCCGTTCGCATTCACGCCCGACTATCGCCCCGCCGCCGGCATTGCCCGTTTTGCCTGCGGAACACCACCGGTCCTCTCGCTCACCGCGCTCGACTGCGGGCTCGACACGCTGCTGTCGGCCGAGGCGTTGGGGGGGATGGCGGCGCTGCGCGCCAAGTCGCTGCAGCTGACGGCGCTGTTCATGTCGCTGGTCGAGTCGCGCTGTGCGGGACATGGGCTCTCGCTCGTCACGCCGCGCGAGGAGGGAGCGCGCGGGAGCCAGGTCTCGTTCGCCCGGGCAGAAGGCGGTTACGCGATCATGCAGGCGCTCATTGCCCGCGGGGTGATCGGCGATTTCCGGGCGCCGGACATCCTGCGCTTCGGCTTCACCCCCCTGTACACGCGCTTCGTCGACGCCTGGGACGCGATGGAGCAGCTGCGGCAGGTGTTGGAGAGCGGCGAGTGGCGCGAGTCACGATTCCACCAGAAGGCAGCGGTCACATGACCTGTCCGATCAATCACGAAGGCGGCGATGACCACCGCGACCCGAGCGCCGCGCATGCGCCGCACGATGGCGATGCCACCGCAGACGACGGCACGGGGGTCGACGAAGGGGAGATGATCGTCGCCTCCGAGGGGGCGAAGCTCGACTTCAGCAAGGACATGACGTACGGCGATTACCTGCAGCTGGACGCCGTACTGAGCGCGCAGCACCCGCTGTCGCCCGACCATAACGAGATGCTCTTCATCATCCAGCACCAGACGAGCGAGCTGTGGATCAAGCTGATGCTGCATGAGCTCTCGGGAGCGGTGCGCTCCCTGGCCAGCGACGACCTGGGGAGCGCCTTCAAGATGCTGGCGCGGGTGAGCAAGATCATGGAGCAGCTGGTGCACGCGTGGGATGTGCTGGCCACGATGACGCCCCCGGAGTACTCGGCGATCCGTCCCTACCTGTCGAACAGCAGCGGCTTCCAGAGCTGGCAGTACCGGTGCATCGAGTTCATGATGGGGAACAAGAACGCGGCGATGCTGCGCCCGCATGCGCATCGCCCCGACATCCTGGCCACGGTCGAGGCGGCGTGGCGCGCGCCGTCGCTGTACGACGAGTCGTTGCGGCTGCTGGCCCGGCGCGGGATCCCGGTCCCGGCGACTCACACGGAGCGCGACTGGACCAAGCGCTACCAATCGAGCGATGAGGTGGAGCAGGCGTGGCTGGTGGTCTACCGCGATCCGAAGCACCACTGGGATCTCTACCAGCTCGGCGAGGAGCTGACCGATCTCGAAGACGCGTTCCGGCTCTGGCGCTTTCGGCACGTGACGACGGTGGAACGCGTGATCGGCTTCAAGCGCGGGACGGGGGGGACGAGCGGGGTGGGCTACCTGCGGAAGATGCTCGACGTGGTGCTGTTTCCGGAGATCTGGAAGCTCAGAACCGATCTCTGAAACACGACAAAGGCGCGAGGCGATGACGTGGAAGCGGGTGCCGTGAGGCCCCGGCCACGCGCGCATGGCGACGCTCACGGATTGCCGGTAGAATGGCAGCACACCGCCCCGAGCATTCCGAGTCATCGAGTCGACCATGTACGCACGTCGAAGCTTACTCCTCGCCAGCTGTCTGATCCTGATCGACATCACGCCAGCGCGCCACACGGCGCAGCCGACGACCCCTGTGGGGAGCGCGCAGCGGCCGAGCCCGAACATCGTCCTGATCTTCCCCGACAACCTGGGCTGGGGCGAGGTCGGCGCCTACGGTAGCGTGCGCGGCGTCCCCACACCGCGCATCGACAAGCTGGCCGCTGAGGGGATCCGACTCACCAACTTCAACGTCGAGTACTCGTGCGTCGACTCGCGTACGGCACTCCTCACCGGGCGTCATGCCATGCGGACTGGCGCGGTGGGGGCGGCCGGCCACGCGTCGGGGATCACGCTGTGGGAGGTGACGATCGCCGAGGCGCTCAAGCCGCTGGGGTACGCGACGGCGTTGTTCGGGAAGTGGCACCTGGGGGGGACCGACTGGTGGGGGAAGCGCGAGCCCACGCAGCAGGGGTTCGAC
>DAIESF010000298.1 GCA_027346425.1 Gemmatimonadota bacterium
CGCTCGCGGTACAGTTGCCCCGTTCGAATCCCCAGCACCTTCCGGACGCGCTGTGAGTCGACGCGCGGGCGCTCGCCCGGCGCGACGTCGATGTGCACGTTGATCGCCCCGAGCCGCGCCCTCGGACCGGGAGACGCACTGAACTCCACGATGGCCGTGTGCTGCGCGGTATCGGTATCGAAACTCCGCAGCACTTCGGCCAGCGGATACCCGCGGTCGCGCAGGCGCCGGGCGAGCGAGTCTCGCGTCGCGAGAACGGCCGACTTGTCGAAGCGCTGCCCCACCTTGAGCTCGAGCCCGCGCACCAGGCGATCGAACTGGGGCACCCCTTCGAAACCCAGGTACCCCACACTGTCGATCCGGATCGGCCGCCCCTCGTCGATCACGAAACGCAACCGTGCCGAACGTGGAGACAGCATGGTGATCTCCTTCCCCACCTTCACCGACGAAAAGCCGGCGTTGCGGTAGAACAGGATCAGGCGCAGCGAATCCTGGGTGACCGTTGCCGCATCGAGGCAGTACCGCTTGCCGAAGATGCGGAAGAATCGGCGTACGAACGACGACTGCGTCGTCGCCACGCCGTTGGACAGGTCACTGCTGTGAAAGGTCTTGTTGCCGACAAACTCCAGCTTCTGCACCTCGGTCGAGGTCGCGTCGCACTCGAGCGTCTGTGCGCCAAGGCCACGGGCCAGGCAGAGCCACGCGACCCCGAGGGCCACCCCGACTCGGCGGCGCACGTCAGGCCGTCTCGACGAGGACGGTGCCGGTCCCCTTCATCTTGGCGCGCCGTTTGACGTCGGCGGCACGCATTCCCAGATGGGCGAGGCTCTGCCACGCGGCCGGGTGCACGTCGAGCACGGCCGCCGAGACCCCAGCCAGCGGGAATTCACGCACGCGCCCCTCGCGATCGACACCCGTGTAGCTCCCCTGCGCCGCCGCGAGCGGACCGACCGCGGTGTCGACGACCTGGCGACAGCGCCGCGTGCACTCGTCCATCAGCGGCCCCGCGCGATCCAGCGAGGTGATCACGATGAAGTCGTCGCCCCCGATATGTCCCACAAAGTCGACCGAGGTGTCGCCCGCGACGGCGGCCGACGAATCGCGGATGGCCGCGCAGAGCCCGCGAATCACCTCGTCGGCGATCGCGAAGCCGAACGTGTCGGCGAATGGCTTGAAGTTGTCGAGATCGAGGTAGCAGACGGCGAAGCGCTTCCCCGACTGCACACGCCCCAGGATCTCGGATTCGATGGCCCGCCCGCCGGGGAGTCCGCTGGTGGGATTGCGATCGCCCTCCCGCTGCACCAAACGAAGCATTGCCTGTACGCGGGCCCGCAGCTCACGCGGATCGAAGGGCTTGGCGATGTAGTCGTCGGCGCCGGCGGCAAACCCCTCGACCTTGCTCTCCACCCCGCTCTGCGCGGTCAGCATCATCACCGGGACACGCGCGGTGAACGGGTTCTGCTTGAGCCGCCGGCAAACCTCCAGCCCGCTCATGTTGGGCATCGAGTGATCGAGGATCACCAGGTCGGGCTCGCGATCGGCGATGGACGCCAGCGCCTCGAGACCGTCCGCGGCCATCGACACCTCATGACCCGAGGCGCGAAAGAGCTCGCGCAGCATCAGGCGCATGTCCTCGTTGTCGTCGGCCAGCAGGAGATAACTCACGGTCGGATGCGAACTTGCCTCGTGTTTGACGGGTCGCGCCCCATGCGCGTAAGTTCTCGCCCGCTCACCCATACTGTCAATCGGACGGAGCATCATGTGTCGCGTGGAATTCGCGCACGCGTCACGCCCCGTCGCTGCGCCCCGCCCCGTGGAATTCGACGCCTATCAGGCCCTCGCCCGTCGCACGTTGAACCCCGGGCTCGACGCCAACGCCCGCCTCCTCGACGCGGCAGCCGGGCTGTCGGAAGAAGCGGGCGAAGTCCTCGGAACGGTGCGCAAGCACCTGTTCCAGCAGCGCGCGCTCGATCGCGAAGCCATCACTCGTGAGTTAGGTGACGCGCTGTGGTGCCTGAGCGCCGTTGCCGCCTCGCTCGGCATTTCGTTAGGTGACGTGGCGCACAACAACCTGGAGAAGCTCCGTCGCCGCTACCCCGAGGGGTTCACTGCCGACGCCGCCCTCCGCCGCGCGGATGAGGAGCCGGCCGGGGAATGACCCGGCCAACCCCGACGGACGCGCCGCCTAGTCGTCCTTCTGGCCGAAGATCGCCATGTTGGAGGAGTGCCCCGGGGCGACCTTCTTGTCCGGATAGATCCAGTGCACGGCCTGGTTCACCGCCGTGGCTGCCTCGCCAAAGCCGGCGGCGATCAGCTTGAGCTTCCCGGGATAGGTGGTCACGTCGCCTGCGGCGTAGATCCCCGGGCGCCCGGTCTCCATCATCGAGTTGACGACGATTTCGTCCTTCTCCAGCGAGAGTCCCCACGTGCTGAGCTCGCCGAGGTCGCTCACGTAGCCGAGCATCGGGAGGACGGCGTCGCAGGGGACTTCGCGCGTGGCCTTGGTCTTGGTGCCTCGCAGCACGACGCCGGTCAGTCGGTCCCCCGTGCTCAGGATATCGTGCAATTCGTGGAACGTCAGGACCTCCACTCGCCCCTCGGCGGCGAGGCGATGCACCTCGGCGACCGTCGCATCGTGGGCGCGGAAGCGGTCGCTGCGGTGGGCGAGCGTTACGTGCGTCGCCTTCCCCGCGAGCTGGTGCGCCCAGTCGAATGCCGAGTCACCGCCGCCAAGGATGACCACGCAGTGGCCGCGGAATTCGTCGGGGTTGAGCACGACATCATGAATACCGCGCCCATACCAGGGTTCGGCGCACGCCTGCGGCAGTCGGCGGGGTGAAAACGCACCGATCCCGGCGGCGATGACGATCGAGCGCGTGGGATAATTGCCCTCCGACGTGCGGAGCATGAAGTGTCCATCCCGCTCCTCGAGCCCGGTGACTTCCTGGTTCAGGAACTCCTTGCCACCGAACTGGTGCGACTGCTCGACCAGCGCCTTCACGAGATCCTTGGCCAGGACCTTGGGATAGCCGGCCACGTCGAAGATGTACTTCTCGGGATAGAGCGCGGTCAGTTGGCCGCCGAGCTGGGGGAGCGCGTCGATGATCTGGGCGCTGGCACCGCGCATCCCGGCATAGAATCGGGCGAAGAGCCCCGTAGGGCCGCCGCCGATGATGGTGATGTCGACGAGGTCGTGGGTAGGCATGGGGGAAACGTAATGAGGGACCGAAGTGGCGGGGGGCAGACATGGGACGGAGCACGGGACTGCCGCCACCCGCCCTCCCGTC
>DAIESF010000308.1 GCA_027346425.1 Gemmatimonadota bacterium
TTGCGGCTGGTGCTGCGGCTGCTGTTGTTGCTGCTGTTGTTGTTGCTGCTGTTGTTGCTGCTGTTGTTGCTGCTGTTGTTGCTGCTGTCGGCGGGCATCGCGCGTCGGTTCTTCCGCCTGCGCGTCGCGTGGCGCGACCAGGCCCGCGGCCCCTCCGAGCGCGAGCGAGAGTCGCCCGATGCGCAGCCGCTTCGCGTACGCCAGCAGGTCGCAGTAGGTGCGTCCGAGCGAGCGCACCCGCGAGCGTCCGGGGCTCGTGGTGGGGGCATTGGTCGGGGCGCCGGGGGTGATGACCACGCTCGCCCCGGGGGACCGTCGCGACACCTCGGAGGCGCGCCGGAACTCCTCGTACGACCGGAAGTAGTCGCGCTCGTAGCGGGTGACCTCGTCCTGCAGTTCGCAGACCGACATCTCACGGTCGCTCTTGTACGTGTCGGACGAGTCGCGCTGGAAGGCGTTGGCCACGCCGGGGACGCGGATCAGGTCGGTCCTGAAGTACAGGCGCTGCAGCTGCGTGGGAGTGTCCTTCGGGACCTCCTGCATGAAGCCGCTGTGGAGCGTCAGCTGCAAGTCGGTGCCGTCCTCGGAGAAGGCCATCGTCCCGCTGTCGGCGTAGATCGTCCGCCGGCGCATGGGATCGCTCAGGTCGTAGATCGTGACCTCGCGCATCCCGTTCGTCTCGCGATTCAGGTGGTTGGTCCGCAGGAAGTAGCTGTTGGGCGCTACCTCGTTGATCACCTGCTCCTTGATGGCGAACGTCGGCTTCTTGCGGGCGATGTCGCCCTGCAGCGTGCGCAGCCGGTGATTGGAGCGCGGGAGGACCTGGTCGTTGAACACCACCATCGTGAGCGACAGCAAGGCGCCCGCCACCAGGACGGGGACGAGCAGGCGCCCCATGCTCACGCCGTTGGCCTTGAGTGCGGTGATCTCGTTCTCCGACGCCAGGCGCGAGAAGGCGTACAGCACCGCGACGAGGACGGCCATCGGGAGCGTCATCGCCACCGTGAACGGGATCGAGAGCATGAAGAACTCCAGGATCACCGTCCAGTCGAGTCCCTTCCCCACCAGGTTGCCGAGCTGCTTGGCGACGTAATTCAGCAGCATCAGCGAGGTGAGCGCTGACAGAGCGAAGATCAGGGGACCCGCGTGCTCTCGCAGGACGTACTTGTGGATTATCTTCACGCGCGCTGCGGATTCTCCGGTCGCGAGATGGAACCAGGAAGTCGGCCCCCCGTAGAACGGGGCACGACCCGTGGGCCCTCACACGAGAGTTCGGTCAGGAGGGCCCCCTCCTGTTCCCGTCGTCGCTCAAGGCGACGTAATATAGTCCGTCGCGGCGCCGGCAGAGCTTGGCTTCCGACGGAGGAATGACCGGCTGATACCCTTCCACCCTCGAATCGTGCGTGGCGCCGCGCTCCCCCTCCTCGCCTTCACCCTCGTGGTGTGCGGGACGGGCTTGCACGCGCAGTCGCCGCGGCGCGATTCGGCCCGGGTGACGGTGTCGGCGCGCGATACGGCGCGCTCGAAGGGGGCCCCCCGTCCCGACTCCGCGGCGTGGAGCGACTCGCTGGCCGCGCGGCTGCGTCCCTTCCTCCCGGGGGCGTCGGACCTCTCCATCGCCCTCACCACCCGGCTCGAGACCAAGGCCGAGCGGACCCAGAACGACCGGTGCGCCGCCAACCAGCTCTTCTCCGTCGGTTTCACCTGCCGGTCGGCCTTCACCCCCGCCTTCGACGCCCAGTTCGGGCTCAAGACGTCCGGGGGGTTCGCCGACCGGGTCAAGGTCGACGTCGATTACGACACCCAGCGCGAGTTCGACGGGTCGAACCAGATCTCCATCGCCTACCAGGGGACGCCGACGTCGCGGCTGCAACGGGTGGAGGTGGGGAACGTCTTCTTCACCCCCCCGCCGTCGCGCTTCATCTCGGCCGGCATCCCGAGCGGGAACTTCGGGGTCCAGGCCGTGGGGAAGCTGGGGAACGTGCAGCTCACGGCGATCGCCGCGCAGCAGAAGGGGAACGTGGTGCGCGACCAGGTCTTCACCCTGGGGCGGCGGACGTCGCAGGCGCAGGAGCGCGAGATCGAGGACTACCAGATCGAGCCGCGGCGCTTCTTCTTCACCGTCGACCCGCTCCTGTTCGGGGCGTCGTACCCCAACGTCGACATCCTCAACGCTCGCCAGATGCAAATGCTGGCCGCGTCGCTCCCCGACACGCTCCGCCCGTCGCGCCTCCTCGTCTACCGCCTCATCCTCGGCGGGCAGCCCCCCAATCCCAACGGACCGCGCTTCCAGATCCTCGGCGACCCCCTGTCGCGCCCGGGGCAGGTCTACGAACTGCTGCGGGAGAACATCGACTACTACGTGGATCCGTCGCTCCTCTGGCTGGCGCTGGTCCGTCCGCTGGCGCTCAACAACGAGCGCCTGGTGGTGGCGTACTCGGTGCGGGTCAACGGGCGCGACTCGGTCATCGCCAACGTCGGCGGGACCCCGGACCTGGAGTACACGACCGCGCGGCCCCAGTACGCCAACCTCCTGTGGGATCCGCAGGTGACGCCGCAACACCCTGCCTTCCGCCGCGAGATCCGCAGCGTGTACCGGCTCGGGGGGGAAGACGTCCGGAGGGAGAGCGTCCAGGTGCGCATCGTGACCGGGACGAGCGCCGACCAGGAGAAGCCCCCCGGGGGGACGGCGGGGAGCTACTTGCAGCTGTTCGGGCTGTCGCAGCTCGCCAACGCGACCACCTTCGACTGGGAGAACCGCCTCTGGCCGCGCCCCAACGACCCGAACTTCCTGGTGGCCAGCACGCCGGGGATGCGGATCTTCCGCGACCAGTTCATCGTCTTTCCATCGTTGGAGCCGTTCGCGCGGCGCGGACTGGCGACGCCGCCCGAAGTGGCGGCCAACGACACGATCTACCGAACGCCGTCGGAGTACCTCTACTCGCCGCAACGCCCGCAGTCGTACTACCGGTTGCGGGTGAAGTACGACGTGGATGGGGGCGGGGCGCTGGGGACGATCGCCCTCAACTCGGTGCAGATCCGCCCGGGGAGCGAGCGCCTGACGATGGACGGGCGTCCGCTGGTAAAGGGGATCGACTACGAGATCGACTACGAACTGGGGCGCGTGCAGCTGCTGGGGGCCGACACCCTGGTGGCGCGCGAGCGGCGGGTCGTTGCCCGGTACGAGGAGAACCCGCTCTTCGCCACCGTCCCCACGTCGATCTTCGGCCTCAGCTCGCACTGGACGATGCGTGACGGGGCGGTGAACCTGGTGGCGATCTCGCAGTCGCAGCGCAGCACCTTCACGCGTCCCCCGCTCGGCTTCGAGCCGCAGGCTTCGGTGGTCGCCGGCCTCTCGGCCAACTTCGGGTGGTCGCTCCCGGGGTTGTCGCGGGCGATGGAGCGCCTCCCCGGAGCGTCGCGCGCGGGAGGGAGGGACGCCGTGCCGGCCAACGGGGGACCGGCGCGGCTCGACGTGCAGGCAGAATTCGCGGTCAGTCGCCCGCGGCAGCGATCGTCGCAGCAGGCCTTCGTGGAATCGTTCGAGGGCGATGGCGGGACGAACATCAACCTGCTGCAGGTGCAATGGCAACTGTCGTCGCAGCCCGCGCTCGGTCACGTGCTGGCCCAGCGCCTTGGCGCCGCCACCTTCGACACCACCCGGGCGACGACCATGGCGTACCAGAACGCCGGGTTGGCGCGCGACGGCAAGCTGGTGCAGTTCACGCTGGCCGACATCGATCCGCAGGCGAACCTCGCCGGCGTCGGCTTCGCGGCCCCCGAACAGATGCTCTGGCTCACCATGTACCCGTTAGGCATCGGGGGGCTCTACGACGCCGCCGACGACAAGTACCGGTGGAACACGGGGGTGCGCTTGCCGGGGCGGCGCTGGCGGTCCATCCACACGGTGCTGGGACAGGGCGGGGGCGGGGCGGGGATCGACCTGTCGCGCGGCGAGGGGCTGGAGTTCTGGACGCTGGTGGACACGGCGGGGGTGCGGCGCCAGCGCAACCCGACGCTGGTATTGGACTTCGGCGACGTGTCGGAGAACTCGGTCACCTTCTCGCCGGAGTCGCTCACCGTGTCGGGGGAGGACTCGACCTATCGTGGGAAGAAGCTGCAAGGGTACGACCGCCTGGGGAGTGAGCGCGACGCCTTTTCGCGCGCCTTCAACGCCGACGTCAACGACCACGGGTTGCCGGGGGATGTGGTGGACACGCTGCAGGTGGTGGGGGGCTCGCCGCAGTCCACGCAATTCAACGTCCCGGTCTGCTCGTTTGGGCGGGGATTCACCCGCGTGCTGGGAGACGCCCAGGACAACTGCACGGTGCACAACGGGCGGCTCGACGAGGAGGACATCGACCAGGACAACGCCCTCAACTACACCTCGTCGGAGCGCGAGCTGGAGCGCGTGCGGCGTTTCATCGTCGACCTGAGCGACAGGCGCACCTACGCCCGGGTGGGGAAGTGCGGCGTGCAAGTGGCCGACGTGAACGGGGCGGTGGCGCCCGGGCAGCGGCTGTGCTGGGTGCAGGTGCGCCTCCCCTTCAACGCCCCCGACGACTCCACCGCCGGCGGCCCGCTGATCCGCCGCGTGCGCGCGTTGCGGCTGACGATGGTCTCGGGGACGCAGCTGGGCGACCAGCAGTTTGGCCTGACGCCGGTGGCGCGCCTGCGCGTCCTCGGGGCGGCCTGGCTCAAGCGGAGCGACCGGGCGCTCGAGGGGATCGCGGGGACGCAGTCGTCGCTGGCGGGGGGGGCGGTGATCGCCAGTGTGATCGGGACCCAGGACCGCGACTCCACGCGCGCCATCTTCTACGAGCCACCTCCCGGCGTGACCGAGGTCGCCGACCAAGCATCGTCGGTCTTCGGCGCCCAGCAGGTGCAAGTGAATGAGCGCTCGCTCCGCCTCCTCGCCACCGCGCTCCCGGTCGGGGGCCGCGCCGAGGCATATTTCCGCTTCCCCGAAGGGCAGCGCAACTTCATGGGATACCGCGAGCTGCGCATGTGGGCGCGCGGGCGCGGGCGCGGGTGGGAGGCAAACGGCGACCTGCAGGTCTTCGTCAAGATCGGGCGCGACGGCGACAACTTCTACTTGTACCGCACCGGCGCGCGCAGCGGCACCACCCGCGACGCGTGGGAGCCGGAGGTGCACGTGCGTTTCGAGCGGTTCTACGCCCTTCGCGCCAAGCTTCAGGATGCCTTCCTCAAGAACCGCCGCGACTTGCTGGGGTGTAGCCCGCTCGACTCCATGCTCATCGCCAGGAGCGGGCTCCCCACCACGGGGCGCATCGACCGCTACGCGGCGTGCGAGGACGGGTACGTCGTCTACACCGTGGACCCGGCCGTCACCCCGCCCAACCTCGCCGCCGTGCAGGAGCTGGCGGTGGGGATGGTGCGCGTCGACTCGCTGCACGGGATCGATCCCCCCATGAGCGGCGACACGCTGGAGCTGTGGGTGGACGACATCAGGCTCGCCGACGTGGTAAACACCACCGGCTTCGCCGGCGAGGCGTCGGCGACGCTGAGCGCTGGCGACTTCGGGAGCGTGCGGGTGGGAATGCGGCGCCGCGACCCAAACTTCCGGCAGCTTGCCGAGTCGCCGTCGTTCCTCACCAACGACGACCTCGAACTGAGCGCCACCTGGCGCCTGGACCGCTTCCTCCCGGCGTCGTGGGGGTACGCCCTTCCGCTCACCGTGACCCACCGGGCCAGCGGGGCGACCCCCGAGTTCCTCACGCGCTCCGACATCCCCGGCGACGCGGTGACCGGGCTCCGCTCGCCCAAGGCAGAGCAGACGAGCTACGCGATCAGCGCCCGGCGACGCACCCCGGTCGAGGGGAGGTGGTATGCGCCCCTCCTCAACAACCTGCTCGTCGACGGGATACTGAACGCCCTCGGCAATCGCACCGAGTTCCAGAACGCGCACGTGCGCGACTTGAACGTCGGAGTCGACTTCTCCAGCGCCGGGCTCCTGGGCGGGCTCCCCGTGGGCGACGGGACGCCCCCTGCACGCCGCAGTTGGAGCGTTGGACTCCCGTTCGGGGGAAGCACCGCCCCCGCCTTCTCCTTCTCGCCGACGCTCGTGCGGGTCACCAGCGCCATCGTGCGCAGCGACGACTCCCGCGCCTCGTACCTCAAGCCCGCCTTCACCGTGAGCGACAGCGTGCGCGAGGTGAATGGGATGCAGCGCATCTGGCGCACGGTGAGCACGGTGGAGTTCCAGCCGCTCCCCCAGGTCACGGCGCGCTGGGATGCCGCCACCGTGCACGACCTCCGCGACTATGGCGACTCCACGCTCAACGCCATTGCCGCTGGGAACGAGCGCTCGCAGCTGGCGGGGCTCGACGTCGGCCTCGAGCGCGAACGCACCATGGCCGCCACCATCACCTACTCGCCGGTCACGCAGGGATGGTTCCGCCCCCGGCTCGCCCTCGGCTCGACCTACGCCATGTTGCGCGACCCGAACAACCGCGCCGTCGATGTGCAGCTTGGCCCCGCCGACGCCCCCGTTCCGCGCCTCAGCCGGCGCCTCGGCAATACGCAGCTCCTCACCGCGGCCACCACCCTCGACCCCGGCCAGGCCGTGGCCGGTATCACGAGTGAGGGCTCGCGCTGGCGCCGACTCGCCCGCATCGTGCGCCCGATCGACGTGACCTTCACCCGGAACCAGCTGGCCTCGTTCGACGGCGTCCCCCTCGACCCGGGAGCCAGCTTCCAGTGGGGGATCGGGGGAATCGACGCCTTCCGCTCTCTAGGGGGCGACGCGGCGTCGAGCGCTGGGGCGAGCAGCGATCTCGTGGTAGGGAACGCCTTCGCTCTCCCGGGAGGGGTGACGGTCACGAACCGGATGCAGCGGACCGATGCGCGCCACTGGAACCGGCGCGGCACGAAGCGCACGTCGCTCGTGAACGGCGAAGGGCTCACCTATCCCGATGTGTCGCTGCGCTGGAGCGGCCGGCCGCGGCTGCTGAGCGGGATGTTCAACCAGCTGGGGGTGACGGCGCGCGCCCTCAATTCGCGACAGTCGTGGACGACGCCGGGGAGCGACGACCGGGTGCTCACCGAGATGCGGCTGTCGCGACAGGAATCGTATCCCTTCAGCGCCTCGGCGGTGACGGCGTACGGCCAGGTGGCGCTGTCGGCCTCGTACGCCCTCACGCGGCGCGTGGATTCGCTCCCCGGGAGCGTGGCGCGCCGCCGCGCCAGCGACCTGGCCGCCGACATCGGCAAGTCATTCGCCCTCCCGGAGTCGTGGAAGGTGAAGAACCCGCTGCGCACGCGGGTATCATGGCAGGAGACGCTCACGCAGAGTTTCGTGGCCAACGCCCTGGCCGAGGGGGCGCGCAGCCGCCTGACCGACAACGGGCGACGGGCCTTCAACATCAACGCCGACACCGACGTCGCCGACAACATGACCTTCAGCCTGCAGGGATCACGGGTGGTGACCTTCGACCGCAACTTCAACCGGCGCTTCGTCCAGACGGTGATCACCGCGGTCTTCCAGCTGCAATTCTTCGCCACGGTGGGGAAATGAGCGCGAGGGCCCTGGGCATCGTATTGCTCCTGGCGGCTACGGCGTGCGGGCGCGGTGGGAGCGAGGGGGCGCGAACCGCCGCCGCCACCCCGTTCGACGGCGACAAGGCGATGGAGTACGTGCGCACCCAGCTCGCCTTCGGCCCCCGCGTCCCCGGGAGCGAGGCGCATCGCGCGGCGGGCGACTGGATCGCCGCGTCCATGCGCCAACGTGCCGACACCGTCATCGAGCAGCGCTGGGACCATCGCACTGCCGATGGGCGCACCATCCCGCTCCGCAACATCTTCGCGCGGTTCAACCCAAATGCCTCGGAGCGCGTGCTCTACGTGACGCACTGGGACTCGCGCCCGAAGTCGGAGAGCGCCAGCGACAGCGTGCAACGGAAGCTCGCCGTCCCCGGGGCCAACGACGGCGCCAGCGGGACGGCGATGCTCATCGCGTTAGGCGACGCGCTCAAGGCGGCGCGCCCCACCCTCGGCGTCGACTTCCTCTTCGTCGACGGCGAGGACTACGGTGAGTTCGGCCCCCCGGACGTCGACGTCCTCCTCGGCGCATCGTACTTCGCCGAGCATCCCCTGGTGGCCAACTACCACCCGCTCTTCGGGGTGCTCTGGGACATGGTCGGGGATCGCGACCTGCGCTTCGACCAGGAGGTCAACTCGCTGCGCGAGGCGCCGGAGGTCGTCTCCCTCGTCTGGGAGACGGCGCAGCGCCTCGGCTACGGGAGCACCTTCGTCCCCGCCGAGGGGCTCGCGATCACCGACGATCACATTCCGCTCCTCAAGGCCGGGCTGCGCGTGATCGACGTGATCGACCTCGACTACCCCTGGCATCACACCCCGGACGACACGATCGACAAGGTCTCGGCCACCTCGCTCAAGATCGTGGGCGACGTGGCGTACGAACTGCTCAAGCGATAGGCGCGAGTCGCCGACGGGTGATTCGGGTAGGTGACGCAGTGAAATGATGCGGGGGGGCGGGGCGAGCGTGGCACATTGCGCCCATGCCCTCCCCGACACATCGCGCCCCGCTCCTCCTTGCCCTCATCGTCGTCCTTGGCGTCGGCGGGCGGTTCGTGCGCGAGGGGTCGTCCTCTGAGCAAGCGAGTGCGGCCGATCGCGGTGGGCTCGACGCACAGCTGGCCAAGGCTGAACGGGCGGCCCGGGAGGGGGCGGGGCGCGCATCGCGCGGCCGCAAAAGGAAGGGGAGTGCAGACTCCACTTCGCGACGGCGCACCGGGCGAGCGGGGGACGCCGGGGCGCGCGAGGGGGCGCGCGAGGGGGCGCGCCACGGCACGCTCCAAGGTGCGATCCAAGGCGCGCCGCGGTCCGAGACGACGCCAATCGGTGCCATCGCCCCCGAAGCCCTGGCGGCGCTCCGTGCGTCGGAGCGGGGGGCACAGCGGGCGTCGGAGCGCGCCGGCACCCAAGCGACGTCCGCGCCCGACCCTACCGGCCGGCGACGCGTGCGCGGAGGGACGCCGTCGCTCCCTGTCCCCCCTATCGATGTGGAATCGGCCTCGGCGGCGGAGTTGGAACGCCTCCCGCGCATCGGCCCTGCCCTGGCTCGTCGCATTGTCGAGGACCGCGTGGCGCGCGGTCCATTCGGGTCGTTGGAGGGGCTGCAGCGGGTGCGAGGGGTGGGGCCGGCCATGGCCAAGCGACTCCAGGAACACGTGACCTTCGGGGTGGCAGGGCGTCCCTGACATGCTGAGCCTTGGCCACGCCGAGGCGCCGATCTACTCGCCGCAATCCCGGAGAATGGCAGCGCCTCCTGCCCCCACGACCGAACGCATTCAGGATGTTCTGCTCCGCGAGGGTCTTGTCACTCGGGAGCAGATCGATCGTGCCGTTCGCGAGGGCAAGTCGAACAACCTCGGCGTCACGTACAACCTGATCAAGCTCGGGGCCATCGACGAACTCGAGGTCACGAAGCTCACGGCCCGGATCGCACGGATGCCGGCCGTCGACCTGTCGAAGTTCGAGGTCGACCCTCGCATCATCAAGCTGGTCCCGGCCGACATCGCCAGCAAGCATCTGGTCCTCCCGCTCAAGCGCGATGGCCGGACGCTTACCGTGGCGATCTCCGATCCCACCAACCTGGGGATCCTCGAAGACCTCAAGTTCATCACCCGCTACGACATCTTCCCCGTCCTCGCCGGTGAAGTCACGTTGCGGAGCGTCATCGAGAAGCAGTACGACGCGGGCGAAGCCGCCATGTCCACCCTGCTGCAGGACATCGCGGGAATGGACGGCGACGTCGAGGTCGTCGAGGAGCACGAGGAGGATGTCTCGGCCGCGGCGCTGGCCGCCGCTGTCGACGACGCGCCGGTCGTCAAGCTGATCAACGCGATCCTCACCGACGCCGTGAAGCGCGGCGCCTCGGACATCCACTTCGAGTGCTTCGAGCACGAATTGCGCGTGCGCTACCGCATCGACGGTGCGCTGCAGGAGGTGATGAAGCCCCCGCTCAAGCTCAAGGCGGCGCTCATCTCGCGCTTCAAGATCATGGCGCAGCTGAACATCGCCGAGCGCCGCGTGCCGCAAGACGGGCGCATCAAGCTCAAGATGGGGAACAAGGTCATCGACTACCGCGTGTCGACCCTCCCCACGCTGTTCGGCGAGAAGGTCGTGCTGCGAATCCTCGACAAGGGGAACCTGACCCTCGACCTGGAGAAGTTCGGCATCGAGCCGCGCGCCGAGCGGGAGTTGATGGAGGCGGTCTCGAACCCGTACGGGATGGTGCTGGTCACCGGGCCCACGGGATCGGGGAAGACGACGACGTTGTATTCGGCCCTGTCCAAGGTGAACAACATCGACGTCAACATCATGACCGCCGAAGATCCCGTCGAGTACAACCTGTTCGGGATCAACCAGGTGCAGGTGCGCAACGACATCGGGATGAGCTTCGCGGCGGCTCTGAAGGCGTTCCTGCGACAGGATCCGAACATCATCATGGTCGGGGAGGTCCGCGACCTCGAGACCGGCGGCATCGCCATCAAGGCGGCGCTCACCGGTCACCTGGTGCTCTCCACGCTGCACACCAACTCGGCCCCCGAGACGGTCACCCGACTCCTGGACATGGGGCTCGAGCCGTTCAACGTGGCCAGCGCGCTGAACCTCGTCCTCGCCCAGCGACTCGTCAGGCGCATCTGCCCGCGCTGCCGCACCAAGTACGTCCCCGACGAAATCGAACTCGCCGGCGCCAAGGTGAAGGCCGAGACGACGTTCCGTGAACTGCGCTTCACCACCGAGGCGCTGGAGAACGCCAAGACGCGCGCCCTCCCCGATGCGGCGCCGCACATCGCCAACATCACCCTCGACTCGTGCATCGGCGACATCCCCTTTTTCAAGGGGCGTGGCTGCGACGACTGCAACGGGACGGGGCTCAGGGGGCGGCAGGGGTTGTACGAGGTCATGTTCATGACCCCAAACTTGCGCAAGCAGATCCTGATGAACGTCGGCGCCCAGGAAATCCGCGACGTCGCCATCGAGGAGGGGATGCTCACGCTCCGCATGGACGGGTGGCTCAAGGTCATGAAGGGGATCACGACGCTCGAACAAGTGATTCGTGAGACCGCCGTTTAGCGGCGGTCTCACAGAAGACGAGAAGACGGGAAGACGAGAGGACGAGAGGGCGGGATTACGGCGCGAAGGTGAGGGAGCGCACAGAGTGACGCTGGTTCTCGTACGGACGTCTACTGATTGGTGTACCCACGTCGATTAGGGAGGGGGGAGTTGATGAGTCCAGATTGCCCAGGCACGCAGCACGCGCCCACCCTCCCCTCGTCTTCTCGTCCTCTCGTCTTCTCGTCGTCTAGAGTATGACTCGCCCTGCCGCTCCCCCCAGTGTCAACCTGCGCGCCCTGCTCGAGGAGATGATCGAGCGGGAGGCGTCGGACCTGCACGTGACGGCCGGCGAGCGGGCCAAGCTCCGCGTCGACGGCGACATCGTCAATTCCAACGCCGAATACGTCCTCACGCCCAAGGACACGCTGCAGCTGGCCTACTCGGTCCTGACCGAGAACCAGAAGAAGCGGTTCGAGATGGAAGATGAGCTCGACTTCTCGTTTGGCATCCAGAACCTTGCGCGCTTCCGCGGCAACTGCTTCAAGCAGCGCGGGTGCGTTTCGATGGTGATTCGGCAGATCCCCTTCACCATCAAGTCGTTCGCCGACCTCGGGCTCCCGCCGGTCATCTCGCGCATGTCCGACAAGCCGCGCGGTCTCGTCCTGGTCACCGGTCCGACCGGCTCGGGGAAGTCCACCTCCCTCGCGGCGATGATCGACAAGATCAACCGTGAGCGCAGAGGGCACATCATCACGGTGGAAGACCCGATCGAGTTCATTCACCGGCACCAGGGGTGCATCGTCAATCAGCGCGAGGTCGGGACCGACACCAAGACCTTCGCCAACGCGCTCAAGTACGCGTTGCGCGAGGATCCCGACGTGATCCTGGTGGGCGAAATGCGCGACCTGGAGACGATCCAGGCGGCGCTGACCATCGCCGAAACCGGCCACCTCGTCTTCGCCACCTTGCACACCAACTCGGCGGCCGAGGCGATCAACCGCATCATCGACGTCTTCCCCAGCCACCAGCAGTCGCAGGTGCGGGCGCAGCTCGCCTTCGTGCTGGAGGGGATCGTGACCCAGACGCTGCTCCCGCGCGCCCGCGGCAAGGGGCGCGTGATGGCCGCCGAGATCCTCGTCATCACCCCGGCCATTCGCGCGCTCATCCGCGACGACAAGGTGCACCAGATCTACTCCCTGATGCAGTCGGGGAAGAAGTTCGGGATGCAGACGCTGAACGACGCGCTGTACGCCCTGTACGTGGCACGCGAGGTGACCGAGGAGGAGTGCCTCCGCACCTCGGGCGACCCCAACGAGTTCCTTCGGATGATCGGCCGCACCCCGCTGGACGACCAGCAGGGCGAAAGCAAGACCCGCGGCTTCGCCGCCGCCGGCAAGCGCTAGTGTGTTCAGCGACGAGAGTGTGAGGTAGTACCTCGTCTTCTCGTCTTCTCGTCTTCTCGTCTTCTCGTCTTCTCGTCTTCTCGTCTTCTCGTCTTCTCGTCTTCTCGACTTCTCGACTTCCAGGATTATGCCCGCATTTACCTACACCGCGCGTGCCGCCAACGGCGAGCTGAAGACCGCGACCATCGAGGCGCCCTCGCGCGAGGACGTCGTCGCCCAGTTGCGCCGGCAGCGCCTGTCGGTGGTCAAGGTCGACGAGGATGCGAAGCCCAGGAAGGCGAAGGGCTCCATCAAGATGCGCGACATCGTCATCTTCACGCGCCAGTTCTCAACGATGATCAACGCCGGGCTCCCGCTGGTGCAGGCGCTCGACATTCTCGCCAAGCAGACCGAGAACAAGGCGCTGGCCGACGTGACGCGCGCAGTCGTCTTCGACGTCGAGTCGGGGCACACGGTGGCCGACGCACTGGCGCGGCACCCGAAGGCTTTCAGTGAATTGTACGTAAACATGGTCGCCGCGGGTGAGGCGGGTGGTATCCTCGACACCATCCTCATGCGCCTGGCGACGTTCATGGAGAAGAACGACGCCCTGATCCGGAAGGTGAAGGGGGCGATGATCTACCCCGGCGTCATCATGAGCGTCGCGGCGATCGCCATCACCGTTCTGCTGGTCTTCGTGATCCCGGTCTTCGAGTCGATGTTCGCCTCCGTGGGGCTCCCGCTCCCGCTCCCGACGCGCGTCGTGATCGGGATGTCGCGGTTCCTCAAGGGATACTGGTGGGCCCTCGTGGCGGGGATTACCGGCGCCGGCTTCCTCTTCAAGCGCTACTACGCCACGCCGAGCGGCAAGCTGACTATCGACCGCACCCTGCTGCGCTTTCCGGTGCTGGGCGACGTGCTGCGCAAGTCGGCTGTGTCGCGCTTCACCCGTACGCTGGGGACGCTGATCTCGTCGGGCGTCAGCATCCTGGACGGCCTCGAGATTACCGCCAAGACGGCGGGGAATCGGGTGATTCAGGACGCGATCATGCAGTCGCGCGCCAGCATCGCCGGCGGCGACACCATCGCCGCCCCGCTGCAGAAGTCGGCCGTGTTCCCTCCGATGGTGATCTCGATGATCGCGGTCGGCGAGCAGACGGGCGGGCTGGACGAGATGCTGAGCAAGATCGCGGACTTCTACGATGAGGAAGTCGACGCGGCGGTGAGCGGGTTGCTCGCGCTGTTGGAGCCGGTGATGATTGTGTTCCTGGGGGTGGTGGTCGGCGGCATGGTGGTGGCGATGTACCTGCCGATCTTTGACATGATCAACGCGGTGCAGTAAGGCAGAAGACGGGAAGACGAGAAGACGAGAGGGGCCCGATCCGGGAGGGTCGGGCCCTTCTTGCTTCGAGTCGCGCGAGGACGGTGCTCGCTACGAAGCGCGCCCGGG
>DAIESF010000325.1 GCA_027346425.1 Gemmatimonadota bacterium
CGACGTCGGCGTGCGGAGGTGAATCACCGCATCGTAGCGCGCGATCTCCGCCTCCAGCGTGGTCCCCACGGCCGACCAGAGCGTCCCCGGCCCCTGCCAGTACGCGGCCCCGTCGATCGTTCCACGGTCGCACAGCACCACCGCCGCATTCTCGATCTCTGCCGTCGACTCCAACGCCCGCTGCACGTGATAGATCGCGCGCTGCCCGGCTTGGCGCAGCTCCCACCGGGTGTTACGAGGAAAACCGCCGCCGAAGACAATCCCGGCCGACTCGCGCAGCGTCCTCACGTGCACGCAGAAGAAGAGACGAATGAGCTCGAGCACGGCCGTTTTTCCCGCACCGGGGCCCCCGGTCAGGACAATGCGTCGCGTGACGTGTCGTTCGGTACAATCGCAGGGCTTCATGCAGTGCGGCTGCTGGGAGCAAGGGGACACGGCGCGCTGCGCGCGCCCCCGCAAGGTGACCTCACTACCGTCCGTGAGGAAGCCCGCACGGCGCCCGCTACTTGTTCTTGGGCGGCAGCTTTCCTCCCACCTCGCCCTTGCGCGTGTCGCGCTGGTAGACGATCGCCGCCACGCCGATCGCCCCTGCATCATCGGTCGCCGTCACGGTGACCAGGTACGGGCCGAACTTCATGTCCGAGACGTCGATCGTCCCGACCCATTTCACCTGCACCCCCGTGAACCCCACCGGTTCGGCCGCCAGCACGCTTCGCTTCACGTCCACAGTGGCGACGACGTCACGAAGCGGGCGCGCCGATCGCACGGTGACGACAACGCGAAGGGTGTCGCCGATGACCTCGTTCGGGAGGGGCTCGGCGAATGTGACGACCATGCTCTCGTCGACGTTCTCCCGTACGACGATGGCCAGCGCCCCGCGCTGCCCCCCGCTCTCGGCCTCGACGACTACCGTCCCCGCCGACGTCGCCGTCACGAGCCCGGTGGCGGAGACCGTCGCCACCCCCTGCCCCGCGGCCACGGTCGCGACCCACGAGACCTCGCGCCCCGTGAGGATACCCCCTTCCACGTCGCGCAGCACTGCCGTCAGCTGCAGCGTGTCGCCGACGACGATGTTGGCTCGCCGCGCCGACACTTCGATCGTCGCCAGCGCCCCCGGGGCAGCGACCGACACCACCGAGGTGGCGCTCTTTCCCCCGACCGACGCTGTGACGCTCACCGTCCCCGTTTGGAGTCCGGTGATGATGCCGGCGGGCGACACCGTCGCCTTCGCCGAGTCCGAGCTGCTCCACGCAACCGGGCGGTCGGCGAGCAGTCGCCCGTTGCCATCGACGACGGTCGCCACGAGCTGCCGGCTGGAGCCGAGGAGAATCGCGGTGGTTGTGGGGGTGATGTCGACCCGTGCCACCGGCACCTCGAGCACGGTGATCGTCGCGCGTCCATCCTTGCCGTTGACGGTCGCCACCACCTGCGTCTGCCCGGACGACAGCGCTGTCACGACGCCGGTCGGCGAGACGCTCGCCACGCTCGGGGCCCCCGTGCTCCACGCCGGATCCGCGATATCCATCGCTGCGCCGAACTGGTCGCGGCCCGTCACCCTGGCGGTCAGCGACTCTCCCACCTGAATCGCCATCGTGGGCAATTCCACGACGATGCTGGTCAGGACTGGCGAGGAGGAGCGTTCGCTGCCGGGGCCTGTGCTCGCGCCGGCCCCGCCGCAGCCGGCGAGCGTCGTCATGGCCAGCGCAGCGGCGATCCGCTGCAACACACGCATCGGGCGTGCAAGGCGCGGCGACGGGGCTGGTTGACTAACGAAAAACTTCATGCGGCCGTCATCAAGGGGTGCGTCCAGTATGCGACGAGGCAACTCGGGACGCAACGCACCACATCACCCTTCACCGCCCTCCCACTCCCCCACCTGGCATTCCCCTCGACTACAGCGCCCTCGGCGCAGGGCCTAGCGCCGGTACGACGTGCGCAGCCCGCGCTCCCGCGTGGCGTTGCACACCATGCTCCACCTGAACCATGCCTGCGTGAGCGGCTCCGGTCCCCGCATCATGCTGAACGCTGCGCCGCGCCGCGCCTTTTCCGCGGTCTCCGCGGTGCTGAACTCGTCATGCAGCGTCCGCTCCGCCTCTTGCAGCTCGTCATTGGACAGTGACGAGATCCAGCGCGCCGTAATGCGATCGGGGAGTGTCATGCTGCAATCCTCACTTGTGCCGGAAGGTGATGCGCCCGCGGGTCAGGTCGTACGGTGAGACCTCCACCGTCACGCGGTCCCCCGCAAGGATACGGATGCGGAACTTGCGCATCTTGCCGGCCGTCGTGGCGAGCAGCTGGTGGCCGTTCTCCAGGTCGACCCGGAACATCGCGCTCGGCAGCACTTCGGAGACGGACCCTTCGAACTCAATCGCTTCTTCCTTCATAGGCAGTACCTCTCGGCAAGGGAAATGTCGGTGCCGGCGAGGCACCGGGAGGGGCGCGTACGCTTCCTCCCGGTGCCGCGCGCGACTTGTGACTAGCGCCCGAGGCGCGTCACGTTCTCCGCCGCCGGGCCCTTCTGGCCCTGCACGATGTCGAACTCCACCGCCTCGCCTTCGGCGAGCGACTTGAAGCCGCTCCCCTGGATCGCCGAGTGGTGCACGAAACAGTCCTTCTCGCCGTTGGCCGGGGTCACAAAGCCGAAGCCCTTGGCATCGTTGAACCACTTAACAGTTCCGGTCGTACGCATGGTCATGCTCCTGAAAAGATGCTGTGGTCGGAGCACTCGCCCATGGCAGGGCCGATAACCAGCCGACGACAACGTTTGCGCGATTTCCCTCGCGCGAGGTGCCGCCGACTGGCGGCTCGAGAGAACGCAAAAGGGCCTGCTCGCATTGGCAGGCCCCTGGTCTCTCGGAACTTGTCCGCGCGCCGAGGCGCACGTTTCGCTACTAGAAGTCTAGCGGGAAGGCCCCCGTTAAGCAATCGCTAGCGGGTTCTCGGCCGATTCCTGTGCCCGGATCTCCTCTTGCCGGTATTCTGGGCGCGCGGCATCGTCCGCATCATGCCCTCGCGCTCGCGCAGTCGCAAGTCGTCCTCGGCAACGGCCGGCCCCGCCAACGCCGAAATCGCCCGCATCTTTCGTGAGGTCGCCGAGCTCCTCGAACTCTCCAATGCCAATCCGTTCCGTGTGCGCGCATACGTGAACGCGGCGCGTGTCGTCGAGGAGTCGCCGCAGTCGATCGCATCCATGGCGCGAGAATCGCCGCAGGCATTGCGCGACCTCCCCGGCGTCGGCGACGATCTCGCCGGGAAGATCGAGGAGATCGCGCGCACGGGGAAGCTCGCACTGCTCGCCGAACTCTCCCGCACGGCACCGGCCGGCGCCACCGAACTCCTGCACGTCCCCGGGATCGGGCCGCGCCGCGCACGTCTCCTGAGCGAACGCCTTGGCGTGCGATCGCTGGCCGGACTCGAACGCGCCGCGCGGGCGGGCCACGTGCGGACGCTCCCCGGCTTTGGAGCGAAGACGGAGTCGCGAATTCTCGCCGAGCTGGCGACCACGACGCTCACCGAGCGACGCTGGCTGCGTGCGCGTGCCGCGCAGTACGGCGAGCCCCTGGTGGAGTACATGGCCAACGCCCCAGGCGTGACCCGCGCCGAGCTGGCGGGAAGCTTCCGCCGGTGCCGGGAAACGGTGGGCGACCTCGACCTCCTCGCCGAAAGCAGGGACGGGCGCGCCGCCGTGCAGCATTTCCTGGACTATCCGCAGGTGCAGCGCGTGCTGGCGAAGGGGACGACGCGCGCCGCGGTGCAGCTGGCGGGTGGACTCCACGTCGACCTCCGCGTCCTCCCCCCGGAGTCCTACGGCGCGGCGCTGCACTACTTCACCGGCTCCAAGGCCCACAACATCGCCGTGCGCACCATGGGGCGCGCACGCGGCCTCAAGATCAGTGAGTACGGCGTCTTCCGCGGCACCCGCCGCATCGGGGGGCGCGATGAACGCGAGGTCTTCCGCGCCGTGCGCCTCCCGTTCATCCCACCGGAGTTGCGCGAAGACCGGGGCGAGATCGAGGCCGCGCAACAGAAGAAGCTCCCCCACCTCGTCTCCCTCGACGACATTCGCGGCGACCTGCAATCGCACTCCACCGACAGCGACGGGCGCCACTCGCTCGATGAGATGGCCGAGGCGGCAGAGGCGATGGGGTACGAATACCTCGCCATCACCGACCACACGCCCACCGTGCGTGTGGCGGGCGGCCTGGACCGCGCCGGCTTCCTGCGCCAGATGCGACGCGTCGATCGCCTCAACGCCCGCCTGCGAAAGCTCACCGTGCTCAAGGGGGCCGAGGTCGACATCCACGCCGACGGATCCCTCGACCTCGACGACGATACGCTCGCCCGACTCGACGTCGTCCTGGTCTCGATCCACTCCGCGCTCAACCTCCCCGCCGATCGCCAGACCGCACGCATCGTCCACGCCCTGCAGCATCCGCTGGTTCACATCTTCGGCCATCCCACCGGCCGCCTCGTCAACGGGCGGCGCGGCGCTCAGTTCGATCTCGACGCGGTGTGCAGCGTCGCCGCCGGCGAGGGGGTACTGATGGAGATCAACGCCCAGCCCGAGCGCCTCGACCTCGATGATCTCGCGGCGCGCCGCGCACAGGAACTCGGCGTCACCCTGGTCATCAGCACCGACGCGCACTCGGTCGAGGAACTCCACTTCATGCGGTGGGGGGTGGACCAGGCCCGGCGCGGTTGGATCGACCGGGCCAACGTGGCCAATACGCGCACGCTGCGCCAGATGCTTTCCCTGTTTGGGGCCAGGCGCCCGGCCGCCTCGAGGCGCACCCGGCGCACGTAGCCCCGCACCTCCTTATCCCGATCCCCCGCGCAGCAGGCGCAGGAAGCGCCGCTCGTCGATGATCGCGACACCAGCGCGTCGTGCCTTGTCGGCCTTGGAGCCCGGTTCGCTCCCGGCCACCAGGTAGTCGAGCGCGGCCGACACGCTCTCCGTGACCCGCGCTCCCCCCTCCTCCGCCAGGCGCGACGCCTCGGCGCGCGACAAGGTCGGAAGGACGCCGGTGAACGCGATGCGACGCCCGGCCAGCGCCCCGGCACGACGCGTCGGCGCCTCACGCACGGCACGCACCCGGACCCCGGCGCGCACAAAGCCGTCGATGAGCGCCCGGATGCGCCGGTCGTTGAGCGCCGCGTGAATCGTCGCCGCCTCCACCGCCCCCACATCGCGCACCGCATCGAGCTGCGCGACCGACGCGGCGCGTAGCGCTGCGAGCGAACCGAAGGCGTCCGCCAACCCACGAGCCATCGCGCGTCCCACGCCGGGGAGCCCGAGTCCAACAAGAAAATGCGGCAGGTCGACCCGTCGCGCTCGTGCCACTTCGTTCGCCAGCTTTGCCGACGACTTCGCGGCGAAGCCGGGAAGGCGCCGGATGTCGGCGGCGGTGAGGGTGAACAGGTCGGGGATTCGGCGAACCATGCCGCTGCGCACCAGACGTCGCGCGACCTCCTCGCCCAGTCCGGCGATCGAGAACGCTTCGTCACGTGCAAGGTTGCGCAGCGCCCCCACCAGCTGCGCGGGACACTCCCAGCGGTTGTCGCAGCGCAGGAACGGTCCCTGGCGCGAGAGCCGCGCCTTGCACGCGGGGCACTTCGCAGGGATGCGCGCCTTCTTCCGCCGCGCCCCCCGGCGACGTTCGACAATTTCCGGAATCACGTCGCCAGCCCGATGGATGCGTACGCGATCCCCAACCTTCACGTCTCGCCGCGAAAGCTCGGTGAGGTTATGCAGCGTCGCCCGGGAGACCGTCACCCCGCTCACGTCCACCGGGCGCAGCAGCGCCACCGGGGTGAGGACCCCGGTTCGCCCGACCTGGAAGACGATGTCCTCGACCATGGTCGTCTCCGAGCGAGGCTCGAACTTCCACGCCATCGCCCAGCGCGGATGATGGCCGGTGGCGCCGAGTCGCGCGCGCGCATCGAGGGCATTCGTCTTGAGCACGATTCCATCGATCTCGTAGTCCATCTGCTCGCGCCGCCCCTCGAGCCGGCGATGATACCGGGCGATCGCCTCCACCGCGCGCTGGCGCTCCACATGCTCGGGGATCGCCAAACCCCAACGGCGAAATGCCGCCAGTACCTGCGCGTCGGTGGTGAACGTCACGCCGCGCGCGGCAAGCACCTCATACGCCACGAAGCGCAGCGGACGGCTTGCCGTCACGCGGGGATCGAGCTGTCGAAGCGATCCCGCCGCCGCGTTGCGCGGGTTGGCGAACGGTTCCTCGCCCCGCACCACGAGGGCGCGATTCATCCTCGCGAACGCCGAGCGCGACATCAGCATCTCGCCACGAATCGAGACCATCGCCGGCGCGGCGCCACGCGTCCCACGCAAGGTCGGCGGCACCGAGTCGATCGTGCGCACGTTGGCAGTCACGTCCTCCCCCGTTGTTCCGTCGCCGCGCGTGGCAGCGCTGCTCAACCGGCCGCTGCGATACACGACTTCGACCGAGAGCCCGTCGAGCTTGGGTTCGAGGATCAGGTCGCTCGCCCCCCCCGCCGCCTTGGCCACGCGCGTGACGAACGCTTCGATCGTCTCGTTGTCACGGGTCGCCTCCAGACTGAGCATCGGCGCGGCGTGTCGCACGCTCGCGAACGGACCGGCGGCCCGTCCCGCCACGCGCTGCGTGGGCGAATCGGGGGTGACCAGCTCGGGGTGCGCCGCCTCGAGCCGCCGCAGCTCCAGCACGAGCCGGTCATACGCCGCGTCGGAGATGACCGGGCGGTTGCGCTGGTAGTAATACTCGTCGTGCCGGCGGATGCGCGCGCGCAGCGCCTCCACGCGCCGAGCGGGGGAACGGGACCTGGGCGCCATGCTACCAAGATATGCGAATCCCTGCAGGGGCATCGCTGCCATCTGCAGGGATTCACGACCGCTGGCGATCGTAGTTCCTTCGATTCGGTGCCGTGCGTCTTGCAGCTGTTGAGAACTGCCTCGCGCCTGGCCTGAGCTACGATCTTCCCCGGATCCGACGAGACGGATTCAGGTGCCCCGTGATCACGGGGCTCTGGTTGTGACCAGCGACTCCACAACCTGCGAGTCAACACCGAACTGCTGACCCGCTGCCTTCCGACAATGTCTCGCGGGAAAGCTTCCGTTGCAGGTTGCTCGTCCTGCGAACGCGGAGGCAAGTTGCCGCTTCCCGTGGACTCCGGCGATAGAGGTTTACCTGATCTTTCTGCGGCACCCCCCCTCTGGAGCAGCCCCATCAGGAACTGCCCGACGCCCCTCCCCCCCGATCCCGACAGCACCCGGCCGAGATTCAGGGTAGCATCGGATACACGCAGGGCGTCCCTCACCCGGGAGGGTGCATGTCGGCACCAGTCGCCCAGGGTTCGTCAGCCGGAATCATCCGGAAGACGCTGTCGCCAGTCGCTCCAGCGCCCAGCATGCTGGACTACGACACAGTGCGCGCCTCGTTCTCGTGGAGCGCCGCACGCGCCGAGCTCGATGGGCTCGCAGGGGGCGGACTCAACATCGCCCACGAGGCGGTCGACCGCCATGCGACCGGCCCGCTGGCCGAACGAGTCGCGATGCGGTGGATCGGCCGGCATGGCGAGCGTCGCGACATCACGTACGCCGAGTTGGCACGCGAGAGCAACCGCTTCGCCAACGTCCTGCGCTCGCTGGGCGTCGGGGCCGGCGAGCGCGTCTTCGTCCTCGCCGACCGCATCCCCGAGTTGTACATCGCGGCACTCGGGAGCTGGAAAAACGGGAGCGTCTTCTGTCCCCTGTTTTCCGCATTTGGTCCAGAGCCCATTCGCATGCGCCTCACGATCGGCGGCGGATGCGTCCTCGTCACGACGGCATCGCTTTACCAGCGCAAGGTTGCCGAGATTCGTGGCGCCCTTCCGCTCCTGAAACACATCCTCATCGCCGGCCAGGTGGACGACGGGGCGCTCCCGCCCGACGCCCGCCTCCTTGCCGCCCTGATGGCGGGGGCCGATGACACGCTGTCCATCGCCAGGACGACAGAGGACGATCCCGCCGTCCTGCACTTCACCAGCGGGACGACAGGGACTCCGAAGGGTGCCCTCCATGTGCACGGCGCAGTCGTCGCGCACCACGTGACCGGACGCCTGGCGCTCGACCTTCACGAGGGGGACACCTTCTGGTGCACGGCAGACCCC
>DAIESF010000346.1 GCA_027346425.1 Gemmatimonadota bacterium
GGTCGCCCCCGTGGTAGTAGCGCCCCTTGCTGCGGTCGAGGAGCCCGGGCGACATCGCCGGATCGTCATTGCTCGTGTCACCGTTGGCGAAGCGGTCGGGCATGAGGAGGTAGACGACGTCCTCGCTCCCGAACCCCTGGAAGCGTCCGTGGCCAGCAAGCCGCGGCGTAATGGTGAAGGGGACGGGCGCCGAGCCCCCAGCGGTGCGCAGCGAGAGCGACGCATCGCCAGCCGCCGCGTCTCGCGGGATCGTCACGTCTACGAACGCATACGTCCCCCGTTCGTTCACCTTGACATTGCCGCACGCCACCCGCGCGCACTGGAACTGCGCGCCGCTCAGGTCGGTCCCGCGCACCATCACCCGCACCGGGTTCACCGACGAGTTCGCCCACCAGTTGGGTGGCTCGACCTTGGACACGGATGGCGCCTGCGCTGAGGCAACGCCCGCCAGTAACAATGCCGCCGTAAGCATCACCGACACACGCACTTTCGCACGCATCAACGCACCCTCCCAGTCATCGCAACCGCTGCACCATCCTCCGTGCTCCCCCGTGCCACCTCCGCTCCCCTCCGTGTCAACTTCGTGAAGTGACGCCACCCAACCCCAAGCCGCCCCCCCATGTCGTTCACCCGCGCCACCGGCAGTGTCAAGATCTGAAATGCCGTCAACCACAACCCTCACGCCGCCGCCTCGCCCGGATCCTTCACCCGCGCCACGAGCAACGCCGCCAGCGCCATGAACACCCCGCCCGCTACCACCGCCGCCAGCCGGTTGTTGTCCAGGACGTGGTTCATCACCCACCCGAAGCCTAACGACGCAATGATCTCGGGGATGACGATGAAAAAGTTGAAGATCCCCATGTAAACCCCGGTCTTCCCCGGCGGGAGCGCCCCGGCCAACATGGAGTACGGCATCGAGAGGGTGCTGGCCCACGCGATTCCCACCCCGGTCATCGACAGGAGCAACAGCGCCGGCCTGGTGATCACGGCGACCGAGACCAGCCCGGCGGCGCCGGCCAGGAGGCACATGGCGTGCGTCATCTTGCGCCCGCGCTTCTTCGCGAGCGGCGGCAGGAAGAAGGCGAAGGCGAAGCAGACCGCCGAGTAGGCGCCGAAGCAGACCCCCGCCCACTCCACTCCCTGCTGGTAGAGCGGCGAGTTGGCATCGGGGGCGCCGAACACGTTGCGCGCCACCGCCACGGGGAAGTAGAGCCACATGCAGAAGAGCCCGAGCCAGGTGCAGATCTGCACCAGCGCCAGCTGCCGCATCGTCTCCGGCATCTCCTTCACCGCCTGGGCGATCTCCCGCACCGTGCTCGCGATCCCCTTGCTGTTGGCCTTCTGCCGCCGGAACTCCTCCATGTCGGCGGGAGGATGCTCCTTCGTGGTCAGGATCGTATAGAGCACCGCCCCGAAGAACGCGGCCGACCCGATGTAGAACGACAGGCGGACCGTCATCGGGATCGTCCCGGGAGCGCTGGCCCCCACGCCGAACCAGTTGGTGAGCATCCAGGGCATGGCCGAGGCGAGCACCGCCCCCACGCCGATGAAGAAGCTCTGCATCGCAAACCCGCGCGTGCGCTCGCGCTGCGGCAGCAGGTCGGAGATGAAGGCGCGGAACGGCTCCATCGAGATGTTGATCGATGCGTCGAGGATCCAGAGCAACCCGGCCGCCATCCAGAGCGTGCTGGAGTTGGGCATGGCGATGAGCGCCAGCGAGCTCAGGATCGCCCCCACCAGGAAGTAGGGGCGCCGCCGCCCCAGCGTGGGCGACCAGGTGTGGTCGCTCAGGTGCCCGATGATCGGCTGCACCAGCAGCCCGGTGAGCGGAGCCGCCAGCCACAACATCGGGATCTGGTCGGCCTTGGCCCCCAGGTACTCGTAGATCGCGCTCATGTTCGCCATCTGGAGCCCCCACCCGAACTGGATCCCCAGGAAGCCGAAGCTCATGTTCCAGATGGTCGGAAGGCTCGTGCGCTGCTCGGGCATGCGGGCTCCCTGCCTAACGGTCGTAGAGGTCGACCAGCTCGCGCAGGCGGCTGGCGATGGCGGGGGTCACCTGCTCCCACGAGAAACGGAATCGCCAGTTCCCCCCCTGGCGCCCCGGGAGGTTCATCCGCGCCTCCCCTCCCAGCCCCAGCACGTCCTGCATCGGGACGAGCACGGTGTTGGCCACCGACGCAAGCGCCGCGCGAATCAGGACCCAGTTCATCTCCTTCCCGTCGGTCCCCAGGTACGTGCGGGCGAAGGCCTTCTCCCGCGACACCTCGTCGGTGCTGCGCGTGGAGTCCCCCTCACCCGTCGAGTTCCACCACCCCATGGTGGTGTCGTTGTCGTGCGTCCCGGTATAGACCACCCGCTCGCGCGGAAAGGTGTGCGGCTGGAACTCCTTGGCCTGCCCGTCACCCCCAAATGCGAATTGCAGGATGCTCATTCCGGGAAAGCCGAGCTGTTCGCGCAACGCCTCCACCGCCGGGGTGATCATCCCCAGGTTCTCGGCGACGATCGGCAGCGGGCCTAACGCGGCGGCAATGGCGTCGAAGAGCTTCGCCCCCGGCCCTGGCGCCCACACCCCGTCGATCGCCGTCGTCGCGTCGCCCGGCACCTCCCAGTAGGCCTCGAAACCGCGGAAGTGATCGATGCGGACGAGGTCGAACATGTGGAAGGCGGCGCGCATGCGGCGGATCCACCACGCATACCCCTGCGCCTCCACCGCCTCCCAGTCGTAGATCGGGTTCCCCCACAGCTGTCCCGTCGCGCTGAAATAATCGGGGGGGACGCCGGCCTGCACGATCAGGCTCCCGTCCTCTTTCAACTTGAACAGCGACCGGTTGGCCCACACATCGGCCGAGTCGTGGGCGACATAAATCGGTAGGTCGCCCATGATCTGGATCCCGCGATCGGCCGCCCCCTTCTTGAGCGCATGGAACTGCGTGAAGAAGAAGTACTGCTCGCGCCGGATGCGCTCGATGTCGTCGCCGAGTCGCCCGCGCCAACTCGCCAGCGCTACCGGGTCACGCTGCGCCGCACCGGAGTCCCAGTCGGTCCACGAGACCCCGCCGTGCGCCTCCTTGAGCGCCATGAAGAGCGCGTAGTCCTCGAGCCATTCCTTCTCCTGCTCCACCCAGGCACGGTACCGGTCGTTGGGGACGAAACGGTCGAGCGCGCCGTGCAGCAGGGCACGCTTGTGGGGGATGACGTGCTCGAAGTCGACCGTGTCGGTGGGGAAGTGGTCGCCGCCACCTGGGACATGGATGAGGAGCGGGTTCCCGGCGAAGGCCGAGAAGCACTGGTAGGGCGAATCGCCGTACCCGGTGGGGCCCAGCGGAAGGACCTGCCAGATCTTCATCCCGGCGTTGGCCAGGAAATCGAGGAAATGATGCGCCTCGGTGCCGAGATCGCCGATTCCGTTCGGCCCTGGCAGCGAGGTTGGATGCAGGAGAATGCCGGCGGCGCGCGTGAATTTCATGAAAAGGGAGCGTCGGGGCAGGAGGGGCGCCGGAGGCGGCCCCGGAGGGGAGAGCCGTGCGGTGTAAACGTTTTTCGTGCCGGAAAGCTCGCACGATTCTATCGGGACTCGCCCGCCTCGGCTATCCCTTACTCCCCATACAGCGCGTCCCTCGGCGCCACCCGCAGCGCCCGCCGGGTGGGCACCCACGTAGCCGCGAGCACCACCGCCACGATCGACAGGGATACCGCGATCCCGGTGGAGACGGCGAGCCAGGGGGCGATGGGGAAGAACCGCGAGAACGCCAACCCCACGATGACCATCAGTGGGAGGGCGACCACGGCGCCCACGCCGAGCTGCCTCCCCCCCTGCCCCAGGAGGAGGCGCTGGATGCTGGCGTCGGTGGCGCCGAGTGCGCGCCGCACGCCGATCTCCCGGATCCGCATCCCGATGGCGCGCGACATGAGACCGTAGGTCCCGCTCACCGCCAGGAGAAGGGCGAAGGCGAAGCAGAGGGCGAAGAGTCGCGAAACCGACCGGGCGATGAGCCCGGACTTCTCGAGAACCTCGTCGTAGGTGGTCACCCGCGACGGAACGACCAGCGGGTCGATCGCCGCAA
>DAIESF010000352.1 GCA_027346425.1 Gemmatimonadota bacterium
CGCTTCTCCTTCAACGTGAAAGGGGGGCGCTGCGAGTCCTGCCAGGGCGACGGGCTGGTGAAGATCGAGATGCACTTCCTCCCCGACGTTTACGTCCCGTGCGACGTGTGCAAGGGGAAGCGCTACAACCGCGAGACGCTCGAGGTGCGCTTCCGCGGCCTCAACATCGCCGAGGTCCTCGACCTCACCGTCGAGGATTCGCTCGCCTTTTTCGAGCACCAACCCCGCATCCACCAGAAGCTGCAGACGCTGTTCGACGTGGGCTTGGGCTACATCCACCTCGGACAGAGCGCGACGACGCTCTCCGGTGGCGAGGCGCAACGGGTGAAGCTGGCGACGGAGCTGTCGAAGCGAGACACCGGGCGCACCCTCTATATCCTGGACGAACCGACCACCGGACTTCACTTCGAGGATGTGCGCCTCCTGCTCGACGTGCTCCACCGCCTCGTCGACCGCGGCAATACGGTCCTTGTCATCGAGCACAACCTGGACGTGATCAAGACCGCCGACTGGATCATCGACCTGGGGCCGGAAGGGGGGACGGGCGGGGGGAGCATCGTTGCGGCCGGGACGCCGGAGCAGGTCGTGCGCACCGCCGCCTCGCACACCGGAGAGTACCTGAAACCGATGCTGAAGCGGGGTAGAACGTAAGACGTGAGACGGGAGACGGGAGACGGGCGTGCGCGCCGTGTGGCGGCGTGCGATGATTCGGCAGGGTAGAATTCGCGCACCGGTGAGCGCCGGCGTTGAATGCGTGCCAAGGGAGCACGCGCCCTCGCTCCCCGCACACGCCGGCTCGTCCTCTCGTCTTCTCGTCTTCTCGTCTTCTCGTCTTCTCGTCTTCTCGTCTTCTCGTCTTCTCGTCTTCCAGACCTCCATGGTCTCACTACTCGACGTCATCGGCCCTGTCATGGTGGGCCCGAGTTCGTCTCACACCGCGGGCGCCTGCCGGCTCGGACTCCTCGCGCGCGGCCTGGTCGGCGGAACGCCGCCGTCGGCGCTCATCGAGTTGCACGGCTCCTTCGCCCGGACCGGGGAAGGGCACGGGACCGACAAGGCGATCGCCGGCGGGCTGATGGGATTTCGCCCCGATGACGAGCGGCTGCGCGATGCGCTCGACATCATGGAACGCGAAGGGCTCGCCTACACCTTCGAGAAGACCAAGCTCGGTGAGGAGGGGGAAACGCACCCCAACACCGTCCGCATCACCCTCGAGCGCGGCGGCCGCCGGGCCGTGATGGTCGGCTCATCGTTAGGCGCGGGGCGCATCCTCGTCACGGAGATCGACGGCTTCCCCGTCGAGGTGCACGGCAACTACCACACCATTGTCCTCGTGGCCGAGGACATCAAGGGATCGATCGCCCGCATTGCCGGCATCCTCGCCGACGACGGGGTGAACATCGCCAACTTGCGCCTGACGAGAAAGCAGCGCGGCGGCGACGCCTTCATGGTCATCGAGGCCGACGACCAACCCGAGGAAAAGGCCCGGGACGACATTCGCGCCCTCCCGTGGGTCAAGTACGCCTATCGTCTGGACAAGGTGGGCGCGTGATGCGCACGCCCGTCTCCCATCTCCCATCTCCCGTCGCCTGATGTACAAGTCCCTCGCCGATGCCATCCGCGATGCCGAGGCGCGCGGGACAACCCTGGCCACGGTCGCCCTGGACGTCGAAGCGCGAGACCAGGGGCGGAGGGTCGCCGACATCCGCGCCGCACTGGCCCGCGCCCTCGAGGTGATGCGCGGCGCCGTTAGGCACGGCCTCACCGGTGACTTGCGCTCGGCGTCGGGGCTGGTGGGAGGCGACGCCGCCAAGCTGCGGACCGGGCCGCCGGGCCCCCTCGCCGGGACCCCGTTCCGCGATGTCCTGGCCCGCGCCCTCGCCGTACAGGAGGTGAATGCCGCGATGGGGGTCATCGTCGCGGCCCCCACCGCCGGCGGCGCCGGCGTCCTGCCCGCCGTCCTCCTCGGCCTCGCCGACGCGCGCGGCATCGGCGACGACGCGCTCATCGACGCCCTCGCCACCGCTGGGCTCATCGGCGCCGTCGTCGCCGAGCGTGCCTCGCTCTCCGGGGCCGAGGGAGGGTGCCAGGCCGAGACCGGTGCTGCGGCGGGGATGGCCGCCGGTGCCGCGACTGAGATGCTCGGCGGCTCTCCCTCGCAGGCCGGCCATGCGGTCGCCCTCGCCCAGCAGGGGACGCTGGGGCTCGTCTGCGACCCGTTAGGCGGCCTGGTCGAGCTCCCCTGCGTCTTCCGCAACGCGACCGGCGCCGCGATCGCCCTCGCCGCCATCGAAATGGCGCTGGCGGGGATCACCTTTGCCATCCCCGCCGACGAGGTGATCGACACTATGGGGGAGATCGGGCGCAGCATGGACGTCCGGTACCGGGAGACCGCTGGCGGCGGCCTCGCCGCCACTCCCACCGGCCGTCGTCTGGCCCGGGAACGCCTGGTCCAGATCAGGAAGGCGGACGGCTAGCCACGCTATCCCAGGCGCCAGTGTCCCAGTAGGTTTTTCTCGACGTTTCGACTTCGGTGGGAACGGAAACCCTGCCCCACATCCCGCCGTACGGTTCGCTAGACCTCACGTTCAAGGTGAAAATGGTCAGTCGCGAAGACATTGAATCCTTCCTCGATCGCCTCGCCCACGAGGGCGCCACGCACGAGGAAGTGCAGCCGGGGCTCTGGCGCGTCCAACCGGGCGGGATGCTCGATGCCGACGTCATCGTACATTACAATCCGCCGGTCGTGGTGTTGCGTCTCAAGGTGATGAACGTCCCGAAGGATGGCGCCGCCACCGACAAGCTCAACCGGCGCCTCCTCGAGCTCAACGCGAGTGACCTCGTGCATGGCTCGTACGGCATCAGCGACGGGGTGATCGTCCTCACCGAGGCGCTCGAGCTCTCGCACCTGGACTACGAGGAGTTCCAGGCATCCTATGAAAGCATGACGCTGGCGCTCGCCACGCACATGCGTGAACTGGCGTCATTCCGCGAGGAAACCTAAGCATGGGGCTCTTCGACCGTCTCGCCTCACTCATCAAGTCGAACATCAATGACCTGATCTCCTCCGCCGAGAATCCGGAGAAGATGCTCAACCAGATCATCGTCGACATGCGCGACCAGTTGGTGAAGGCCAAGCAGCAGGTTGCTGCCGCCATCGCCGACGAGAAGCGGCTGCGCGATCAGTTCGAGGGGGAATACAAGCAGTCGCAGGACTGGGAACAGAAGGCGATGCTCGCCATCAAGGAGGGGCGCGACGACCTCGCGAAGCAGGCCCTCGTCAGGCAAAGCGAGCACTACGCCCACGCCCAGCAGCTCGAGATGACGTGGCAGGCGCACCAGCTGGAGACCGAGAAGCTCAAGAACGCGCTGCGCGACCTCAACGAGAAGATCGAGGAAGCCAAGCGCAAGAAGAACCTCCTGTTGGCCCGCCAACGGCGCGCGCAGGCCCAGAAGCGCATCACCGAGACCATGTCCGGCCTCTCGGAGAAGTCCGCGTTCGAGGCCTTCGCCAGGATGGAGGAGAAGATCGAGCAGAACGAGCGCATGATCAAAGCCTCGTCGGAGATAGACGAGGAGTTCTCCGGCGACCGCCTCCAGCGCGACTTCAAGCTTCTCGAGAAGTCGGCCGGGAGTGCCGGTGCCGACGCGCAACTGCTCGCCCTCAAGCAGAAGATGGGGCTCCTTCCGTCCGGCGCGCCGGCGGAGAAGCGGCAACTCGGTGCCGGCCAGGCTCCGAACGAGGAGACCGTGCACGCCGACATCGAAGACGTCGACGACAAGCACGGCGCTTGAGCACGCCGTCGGCTTCCCCCATCAAGGTCGCGCCCGTCCTCACGTCGACGGTCGCGCCCGTTCTGTTGCTGGGGCTCCTGATCAAGGCCGCCGACATCTTTCTCCTCCACTTCGTCGCCGTCCTCCTCTCGCTCTTCCTC
>DAIESF010000354.1 GCA_027346425.1 Gemmatimonadota bacterium
GCCAGCACGTTCACCTGCGGGAGTGGCGCGTGGGCCTCTCCCACGAGGAGGACGCCATCCAGCCGCCGGACCAAGGCCCCCATCGCCGGGACCATGGACGGGGCGACGACGAGGAGGAGGGCGTTGGCCCGACGCACCTGCTCGACCACGACGCTCCACCAGCGGCTGGTGAGGATGTCCTCGCTCAGCGGCGACTCGGCCCCCCCGGGAACGACGAACAGGTTGGGGCTCTCGGGGCGGGGGCGGGCGGCGCGACCGAGTGAGACGCCGAAGTGCACCATGTCGCTGACCCCCGGATACTCCTCGTCGGCGCTGCGCGACGTGACGCCCTGCCCGTCGCCGAGCAGGTCGAGGACGAAGACGCGCCGCGTGAGGGCGTGGGCGCGCGCGATGCCTAACGATACGGCGCCGGTGGCGGCCGGGTCGTCGCCGAGCACTGCCACGGCGGCACATCCGGCCAGCGCCGCGCTCACGCGCCCGCCCGCCGCCTCCCACATGGCCTCGTAGTTCCGCAGGTCCAGGACGGTCAGGGGACCCCCTCGTACACCCAGTAGTTGTGCTTCGAGGCCCGCCCCATGCGCTCGGCGTCCGCTTTCGAGCTGTAGGGGCCGAAGACGACGCGGAAGACGACCGTTCCCGCCGTCTCGCCGCGGAGGACGCGCGGGTGTTGTCCCTCCACGGTGATGCCGTCGGCGATTTCGCGCGCCCGTTCCTCGGAGAGGACGGCGGCGAAGGAGACGGTCCAGCGGTCCCGGCTGGCCGCGGGAGGTGCGGGAGGGGGCGCCTCGGTCACCACGGCGGCCGCCGTGTCGCGCACGTCCCCGGTCGTGGCGGGCGTTGCCGGACGTCCCGCCGTGTCGGTCCGCGGGGGCGCGGCGGAGTCGCCTAACGAGAACGAGACCGCCTCGTCCAGCCCGCGGGCCCGCGGGCGCAGGCCGTTCCACAGCGTGAAGAACCAGAGATCGCTCGCTCCGCCGGGGGCGCGGCGCGCCACCGTCCCCTTGGCCGCGTCGACGAAGGCCACGTCGGCGCCGGACACCGTGGCCACCATCCCGTCCGCCGCCACCGCCGGCAGGTCGCTCCGCCATTCGCTGCGCACCGTCCCCACGAGTTCGTCGTTGGCGATGGCGATCACCCACGCCGAATCTCCGCTGACCGGGCGCGCCAGGAGGAAGCGCCCGAGCGGATCCATGCGCAGGTCGGTCACCAGCCCGGGGAGCGTCACCGACCCCTCGATGTCCCCGGTGTAGCGGTTCAGGACCTCGAGCCGTGGGCCGCCCTTGTTGGCAATGAAGACCCGGTCCCCGCTGGGCGTCGGTGCGATCGCGAGGATGTCGTCGTCCGCCCTCACCTTCTCCACACCGTTGAATTGCTGCGGCCGAACGCTCAGGAGTTCGCGCTTCGCCCCGAGGTACAGGCGGTCCCCCATTGGCGTCGGCACCGCGCGATCAGGATGTGGCACCTCGAGTGAGTCGTCCACGACCTCGTCCGGTGGACGCATGCGCAGCAGCACACTCTGCGCCCCCCGGTCGACAAGGGCGACGAGCGTCCCATCGGCCAGCGGAAAGAGTCGTCGCACCGTGCCGCGGGTTGGCAGCTCCCAGTCGCCGCTCGGGGTGAGTCGAACGACCGCGTTCTTTTCGTTGACGCCGAAGATCGACCAGCCATCGGCCGACGTGATCGAGGTGAGGCGCGCATGGATGGCGGAGCGAACGGTCCCCAGCCGAAGGTCGACCCACCCACCCGTACCGTCGCGCGTGAGGTAGGCCAGGACGCCGTTCTCGGCGTCGAAGGCGAGCAGGCGGTCGAGCGCCGGCGACTTCTGCTGCGCGCGCCAGATCAGCGAGTCGAGATTGGGATAACGATAGGCACGCCCCACCCCGCCATCGCGTGGAATACGCACGACGATGGGATCGGGACCCGAGGAGGGGAGGGCACCAGTCGCTCCGGGCGCCGCGCCGCGTTTCTCGCGACCGCACGCGCACACCATGAGCGCCAGCGCCGCGTAAGCGAGTGCTCGCACAGGACAAAAGTAGGCGGAAGGGACGGGAGACGGGAGACTCGAGACGGGAGTTCGGCAGTGCGCGACCCAGTTCGTCGCGCGCGACCGTGACGTGGGCCACGAACGCCCGGGTGGACTCGCAACGACAAGGGGGCGCGGCATCGCCGCGCCCCCTCTCGTCTCCTCGTCCACTGGTCTTGTCGTCCTGCAGTCTTCTTCCCTTAGAACGACTGCCCCAGTGTCCACATCCAGTATCCCTTCTTCTGCGGGCGGTCCAGCGGGATCGCGTAGTCCCACCGCAGCAGGGCAAACCCGAACAGGTTCAGGCGAATCCCGGCACCGTACGAACGCAGGACGTAGCGGTTGATGTCCTGATTGTAGTTGTCGGGCTTGCGCAGCGAGACGCTCTGCCCGCGCGACCACGCCACGCCGCCGTCGTAGAAGAAGAGGCCGTCCACCGGCGGCAGCGAGATCGGGAGGAGCCCGAGGTCGAAACGCCGGATCAGGGGGAAGCGCAGTTCCACGTTGGAGAATGCCACGCGCGTCCCGAGGAGTTCTGTCGCCGAACACGACGACTGATCGTTCACGAGCCCGCCGCAGAATTGCGAGGCGAACTGCTCACGGTCGTATCCCCGTACGAAATCGGGGCGCCCGATGTACTTCCGCGAGACGACGGCCTCGTCTCGACCCACCGCGATGCTCGACTGAAAGCGCCAGGCGAAGGTGAGGAAGTTGAAGAGGATCGGGACGTAGCGCCGATAGTCCGCGGTGTACTCGGTCCACCGAAGCCCGCCCATCGAGGGTTCGACCTGGAAGCGATAGCGTCGCCCGGAGATCGCGCCCGTGTAGCCGAACAGCGTGTTGTCGGACACGTACGCCGCGTAGGGGCCGACGTACGTCAGGCTCCCCAGGTTCTGCACCGAGTCGGTGATGAAGTCGGTCGCGTAGCCCTGCGTGTAATCCACGCCGCGCCGCACGAAGGCGATCGACCGCGAGACGTTGTTCGCGTTGATCCCGTACTCGAAGCGCGTGAAGCGGTTGCTCGGGCGCAGCGCGATCGCGAATCCTTGCCGGAATATGAAGCGCGCGATCTCCAGTGACTGGACGGAACGATACGTCCCGTCGCCGAGCGGTTTCTCGCTGAAGCCGTTGAGGAAGAAGTACGGGGTCTGCGAGACGCCCGTGGTGTACTGGTTGCGCCCCCCCATGTTGGAGTACGCGCCGTAGAAGAACGCCTCGCTCAGCCGCCCATTCACCTGTCCGGCGAGTGCGAGCCGGTTGTTCCCCAGCATGTCGCCCAGGACGATCGCCGTGCCGCCGAAGATCCCGCGGCCGAAGTTGTCCTGTGCGTACCCGATGCTCGGCCTGGAGATGTACTCCGGCTGGAGCCCCGGGTGATAGTCGTACGTCCGGAACTTCGTCGTGTCGGGGAGCGCGATGGCGGCGCTGTCGAGCATCTGCGCCACCGAGATCGGAGCGTTACCCGAGCGCTCGTTGGCGTTGGGCGCCTCGGCGGAGTTGCGGATGCCGGTGGCCGAGCGATAGAGCGAGGCACGGCGCTCGCCGGCGCGCGTCGAATCCGCCGCGCGCGCCGCCGTCTCGATGGCGCGCAGCATCTCCGCCGTGCGCTGCGTGGTGTCGCCCGGGGCAGCGGACGGGGTGGGGGCGGCAGCCACCACCGCCTGCGTGACCGGAGCGCGATACGGCTTCGTCTTGAGTCGCCGCGGGTTCGCCACCGACCAGACCGTGTAGTCCCCCTTCTCGTAGTACGTGAAGGCAAGGCGATCGGCCTGGCGCGCCCAGGTGATGGCGGGCGAGTACTCGGTGATGGCACTGATCGCGCCGATCACGTTCGTGAGCTGGTAGTGCTCCTTGGCGTCGAAATCGTAGAGGAAGACGTTCTGGATCCCGGTGCGATCGCTGATGTACGCGAGCGACTGGCCGTCCGGGGCCCACATCGGGTTGAGGTTCAACCCGGCCTGGTTCGGCAGGATCTCGATGCGTGACGTGGCGAGGTCGTAGGTCCCGATGTGCCATTCGTCGAACTTGAGCAGGTCGAGGTTCGAGTCGGGTCCGCGATCGGTGGTGAAGGCGATCGTCCGGCCGTCGGGCGACCACTGCGGCTGCATCTCGGCGTACTTGTCGTTGGTGAGCTGCCGCAGCTTGCCTGTCGCGAGGTCGACGATGTACAGGTCGTTGATTCCGCTGTTGTAGCCCTGGAAGACGATCTGCTTGCCGTCGGGACTCCACGCCGGCGACATGAC
>DAIESF010000365.1 GCA_027346425.1 Gemmatimonadota bacterium
TGTCGGTCGGCGCGGCATACAGCACCTCGTCAGGCGAGACGATCGCCACCACCCCGGGAATGCGCAGCGCACTGCTCCGCGTCGCCATCCACTCATGTAGCTGCGCAATGGCCCGGTCGAGGTCGGCACGTTCGGTGTGACGGGCCCCCTTGACCTGTTCGCGCAGCGCGTCCAACGCATGATCCAGTTCGGCCTGCCACATGTTCCGTTCGGCCGGATTCGCCACGGTCGTGTGGAGGTACACGGTGAGCACCTGGCGCTCACGATAGTCGGTCGCGAGGTGCATCAAGTCGCGATAGCTGAGCATATGACACCACGGTAGAGATGTAACCCACCACGTTCCGCTGCTGATTCCAAGATGCGTGCCGCGCCACGGATCGCTGTCCGAATGCCCCCGCGCGAGATGCGGGTTTTCACCGACAGGCGATGGCACGATTCACGCGATCGCTCCCGCCGCCCTACCCCACCTCCATCGGCATTTCCTCGCGCTCGCGCTCATCCTTGTGCTCGCGTACGTCGGTCAGCGTCGCCTCGGTGAGCAGGAGCGTCCCGGCAACCGACACCGCGTTCTCCAGGGCGATCCGGACGACCTTGGTGGGGTCGATGATCCCCGCTTCGTACAGGTTGACGTACGCCCCGGTGGCCGCGTCGTAGCCGAAGGCCCCCGTCCCGCTCCGCATTTTTTCCACCACCACCCCGCCATCGACCGAGGCATTCTCGGCGATTTGCCGCGTGGGCTCCTCGAGGGCGCGCCGCAGCATCACGATCCCCGTCTTCTCATCGCCATCGGCCTTCTGCGCCTCGAGTTCCACCGCCTCGATGGACCGCAGCAGCGAGAGCCCGCCCCCAGGGACAATCCCCTCGTCCATCGCCGCCTTGGTGGCGCTGATGGCGTCCTCGAACGCCTCCTTGCGATGCTTCAGCTCGGCTTCCGACGGAGCGCCGACGTGCACCACCGCCACCCCACCGCTCAGCTTGGCCAACCGCTCCTCCAGCTTCTCCTTGTCGTAGTCCGAGGTGGCCTTGGCGACCTGGGCGCGAATCTCCTGACAGCGGGCGTCGATCGCGCTGCGCGCACCGGCGCCACCAACGATCGTCGTGCTGTCACGATCCACCACGACGCGCTTTGCCCGCCCGAGCTGCGACGTCGTCAGGTGCTCCAGCGCGACACCCAGCTCCGGCGAGACGACCTCCCCCGCGCAGAGCACCGCGATGTCGTCCAGCATGGCGCGGCGGCGGTCGCCGAAGCCGGGCGCCTTGACCGCCACACAGGGGAGCACTCCACGCATCCGGTTGAGCACCAGCGTCGCCAGCGCATCTCCCTCCACCTCCTCAGCCACCAACAAGAGCGGACGCCCTTCCTTTGCCACCTGCTCCAGCAGGGGAAGGAGATCCTTCATGTTGGTGATACGCTTTTCATGCAGCAGAATCAGCGGATCGTCGAGCACTGCCTCCATCCGCTCGGCGTTGGTCACGAAGTACGACGAGAGGTAGCCGCGGTCGAACTGCATCCCCTCGACGACCTCGAGCGTCGTCTCGGTTGCCTTGGCCTCCTCCACCGAGACCACGCCTTCCTTTCCCACGCGCTCGATGGCGTCGGCGACCACGCTGCCGATCGTCGAATCGTTATGCGCGGCGATGGTGGCAACCTGCGCCCACTCCTTCTTGGCCTCGATGGGGCGCGACAACGCTCGAATGGCGGCCACCGCCGCGCGCAGCCCGCGGTCGAGCCCATGGCGCAGTCCGATCGCGCTCGCACCGGCAGCAATGTTCCGCACTCCTTCGGCAAAGATCGCGTGCGCGAGGATGGTCGACGTCGTCGTCCCGTCACCGACGAGGTCGCCGGTCTGTTCGGCAGCCTCGCGCAGCGCCTGCGCACCGAGATTCTCCTCGGGATCCTGGAGCGTGACTTCCTTGGCGATCGTGACACCGTCGTCCGAGACCAGGGGAGGCCCCCAGCGACGCTCGACGAGGACACACTTGGATTTGGGGCCCAGCGTCACGCGCACCGCGTCGGCAAGCGTGGTGGCCCCCTTCAGCACGCGCTCACGCGCCTCGGCGCGGAAGAGCAGGCGCTTGGTGGTTGGCATATCGGCTCTCCGA
Organism: Gemmatimonadota bacterium; assembly: GCA_027346425.1. Taxonomy (GTDB): domain Bacteria; phylum Gemmatimonadota; class Gemmatimonadetes; order Gemmatimonadales; family Gemmatimonadaceae; genus SCN-70-22. Next base: position 2,104 of record DAIESF010000365.1, read on the forward strand.
AACGTCCTGTGGGTGTACCCTACGTCGGGATTGCTGGAATGGCCATCGGGCACTTCGCGTCACGACGACGGCACTTCCCCCTCATGGCGTACGCGCGCTGCCAGCGCCTCCCTTACGGCGCCGGCGCGGTTCCCTTCTGCCATGCGAAGCGCCTTTCCTGTAGCCTATGGGTGCCGCGTGAGTTTGACGCCGCGGTGGCAGGGGGCGCGCTTGGGCCACCCGCCAGTATGAGAGGTTCTCTCCTGACTCGCCTGCGACTGCAGGCTCGTCCCATGTCGACGTTCATCGATCGGACGGAAGCGGGACGCAAGCTCGCCGCATCGCTTGCCCAGTACGCCGGCCGCGACGACGTGATCGTCCTCGGCCTGCCGCGAGGCGGCGTCCTCGTGGCCGCCGAGGTGGCCGAGGCGCTGCACGCGCCGCTCGACACCTTCACGGTGCGCAAGCTCGGCGTCCCGTGGAACCGCGAACTCGCCGTCGGCGCCATTGCCACCGGCGATGTGCAGGTGCTCGACCGTGACATCATGGCGCAACTGGGGATCACGATGCAGGACATGCAGCGCGTGATCGAGAGCGAAGAGGTCGAACTGGCGCGGCGCGACGCCCTGTTCCGTGGAGGACGCGGCGAACTGGACCTCAAGGGGAAGGTGGTGATCGTCGCCGACGATGGCTTGGCGACAGGATCGACGATGGTGGCCGCGGTGAATGCGATCAGAAAGCTCGGCGCGGCCAGGATCATCGCCGCCGTCCCGGTCGCGTCCGACAGCGCGTGCGACCTCCTGCAGCATCGCGCCGACGAATGCATCTGCGTGGAGGTGCCGAGCCCGTTCTACGGCGTCGGCTTCTGGTACGACGACTTCCATGACGTGAGCGACGACGAGGTGCTGGCGACGCTCGCCGCCCATCCGCCGACACAACGCACCGCCTAGAGTACCGGGGCGCGCGCCGACGCGGCGCCCATGCACGCGGAGGAATGGCAATGCCCAAGATTCGAGCGCTCAGCGACGCGGCCCACGCCTCTCACATCGTGACGCAGGAAGCGCGTCACCTGAGTGGTGAGCCGCACGACTTCGACCGGATCATCGAGATGGCCCGCGAGTCCCGCTACGTCCTCATCGGCGAGGCGTCACACGGGACGCACGACTTCTACCATCTTCGCGGCGAGATCACCAAGCGCCTCATTCGCGAGCTTGGCTTCAGCGGCGTGGCTGTCGAAGCCGACTGGCCCGACGCCTTCCGCGTCAACCGCTTCGTGCGCGGGGCGCCGGGCGACCATGATGCCGACGAGGCGTTAGGTGGCTTCCAGCGCTTCCCGCAGTGGATGTGGCGCAATGCCGATGTACTCGACTTCGTGGGGTGGCTCCGCTCGCACAACGATACGCTCCCCGCCGGGGCGGACCCCGCGGGGTTCTACGGGCTCGACCTCTACTCCATGCACGCGTCGATGGCCGCGGTGCTCGAGTACCTCGACGTGGTCGACCCCGAGGCGGCGCGCCGCGCACGGCACCGCTATGCCTGCTTCGACCATTTCGGCGAGGATCCGCAGGAGTACGGCTTCGCGGTCTCGCGCGGCATGTCGGAGCCGTGCGAGCCGGAAGTCGTCGCCCAGCTGGTGGAGATGCAGCGCGCGGCCGCCGCGTGGGTCCAGCGCGACGGGCGCCTCCCGACCGACGCCCACTTCTTCGCGCAGCAGAACGCGCGCCTCGTGCGCAACGCCGAGCAATACTACCGGGCGATGTTCCGCGGGCGTGCCGATTCCTGGAACGTGCGCGATCGCCACATGTTCGAGACGCTGCGCCTCCTCACCGAGCACCTGCGCAGTGAGCAGGGGCGCGACGCGCGCCTGGTCGTGTGGGCGCACAACTCGCACCTCGGCAACGCCGCCGCCACCGAGATGTCGGAGATGGGTGAGCTCAACCTCGGGCAACTCGTGAGGCACGACTTCGGCAACGACGCGCTCCTGGTCGGCTTCAGCACGTACACCGGGACGGTGACCGCCGCCAACGACTGGGGAAGTCCCGCCGAGCGGATGATGGTGCGCCCCGGGCTCCCCGACAGCTACGAGAGGGTGTTCCACGACGCGGGCCCGCGCCTCCTCATGGACCTCCGTCACAACGAGGTGCTACGCGACGTGCTCGACGAGCCGCGCCTGCAGCGGGCGATCGGGGTGATCTACCGTCCGCGCACCGAGCGGATGTCGCATTACTTCCGCGCCCGTCTTCCTGAGCAGTTCGACGTCATGCTCCACTACGACCAGACGCGCGCGGTGGAGCCGCTCGAGCGCACCGGGTTGTGGGACAAGGGAGAGTTGCCGGAGACGTATCCGACGGCACTCTGAAGCGGAGGCCGCGAAGCCCCACCGCGCAGGCATGTGCCGCGCGGTGGGGCTGCCTTCATTCACCTGCCGACTGCGCGCGCGCCGACCGGAGGAGGAGCTTGCGCTCCGCGGCGGCCACGTTGTGGCGCGAGCGCTCGATGACGTCGGGGTTCACCGAGATCGAGTCGATCCCCCACTCCACGAGATGATCGACATATTCGGTGTGCACCGACGGCGCCTGACCGCAGATCGACGAGGTGATCCCGAGTTCGCGGCACGTCATGATGATGCGCCGCACGGCGTCGAGGACGGCCGGATCGCGCTCGTCGAAGAGCGGTGCGAGGACGGCGTTGTCGCGATCGACCCCCAGCATGAGCTGCGTGAGGTCGTTCGAGCCGATCGAGACCCCTGTTACCCCCAGCTTCGCATAGGCCGGGAGCCAGTACACCACGCTTGGCACCTCGGCCATCACCCAGAGCTGCAACCCTGGCTGCCCGCCCAACGGCGACCGGTCGATGAGCGCCCGGCACGCCTGAAGCTCGGAAAGCGTCCGCACGAAGGGGATCATGAGGTGCAGGTTCGGGAACTCGCGTCGCACCTGCGCTAGCGCCTCGAGCTCGAGGGCGAACAGGTCGGGCTCGCGCGTATAGCGGAAGCAGCCGCGATAGCCGATCATCGGGTTCTCCTCGTGCGGCTCGAAGGCGTCGCCGCCGACGAGCGAGCGGAACTCGTTGGTGCGGAAGTCGGTCGCCCGGTACACCACGGGACGGGGGGCGAAGGCGCTGGCGATGGCGCGCAGGTCGGCCGCCATGTTCGACACGAACTCCTGTTGTCGCCCGTCCTTGATGAGCACGCGCGGATGGGTGTTGCCTAACGCCGACAGCAGCATGAACTCCGCCCGCAGGAGCCCCACTCCATCCACATCACGCGCCGCCACCTCGCGCGCGTGCGTCGGGTCGGCAAGGTTCACGTACACCTTGGTAGCGGTGACCGGGCGCTCCCCGTAGGCGATGGGAGGGGCGGCGCTTCCGCCGACGCCGGTCGTGGCATTGGCGGCGACGCCGGCCGGTGCCGCCGCGCTCGACGGCGCCGCGAGTCCCGAGGTGACGGTCCCCGCCGTTCCGTCGACGGTGATGGCATCGCCGCTGCGAATCACCGACGTCCCGTTCCCCGTCCCCACAATGCAGGGGATCCCCAACTCGCGCGACACGATCGCCGCGTGCGACGTCATCCCTCCGGCGTCGGTGACAATCGCCGCGGCGCGCCGCATGACTGGCACCCAGTCGGGGGAGGTCATCGGCGCCACCAACACCTCCCCTGCCTCGAGCGAGGCGCCATCGGAGGCGCGGGCGATCACGCGCGCGACCCCGCTCCCCACTCCGGGGCTTGCGCCGAGGCCACGGGCCAACACGGCACCCGTCGCCACCGATGCCGTCTTCGCGGGGGCTGGCGCAGCTGGCTCTGTGGGCGCCTCACCGAGTGTGGTGATGGGACGCGACTGCACGAGGAAGGCGCGCCCCCCTTCGACGGCGAACTCCATGTCCTGCGGCGAGCCGTAGTGCGCTTCGGCCCGCATGGCCATCGTGAAGACCTCACGGAGTTCGACATCCTCGAGGACGAGCTGCAGCTGGCGGGGGTCGCCGTCGAGTTCGACACGCACGTTCTTCCCCGAAACGGGGTCGCGCTGCAACAGGAAGGCCTTCTTCCCGGCCACCCGTTGCAGCACGCGCCCCGTCGACTTCTCCACGACGTACCGGTCGGGATTCACCTGCCCCAGCACCACGACCTCCCCGAGCCCCCACGCCGCCTCGATCACCAGGTGATCGCGGTTCCGCGACGCCGGGTCGACGGTGAAGATCACCCCCGACTTTTCGGACTGGACCATGCGTTGCACGACCACCGCGATCGACGGTGCGACCCGCAATCCCTGCTTGGCGCGATAGAAGAGAATGCGGGCGCTGAACCCCGATGCCCAGCACCCGCGGACCGCGTCCAACAACCCGTCCTCGCCCTGCACGTTCAGGAACGACTCGAACATCCCAGCGAACGATGTCGCCGCCGAGTCCTCGGCGGTAGCCGAGGAGCGCACCGCCACCAGAGCAGGCGACGCCGCGGTACCCAGTCCGCGATACGCGTCGAGGATCGGCGCGGCGATGGCCGACGGGACCTCGGCACCGAAGACCAGTGCGCGCATCGTGTCCGCCGCCGCTTGCAGGGCGGCGCCATCGTCCACGTTGAGCGTGGCGCCAATGAGGTCGAGCTTGCCACGGATCCCGGTGCAATCGAGGAACTCGTCATATGCGCCACTCGCCACGACGAAGCCGTCGGGGACGGGGACTCCCGCCCGAACGAGTTCGCCGAGGTTTGCCCCCTTCCCTCCCGCCTCGGCAATGCGCGTCCGGTCGAGCCGTGCGAACGGGATGGTCACGGTTGTGGTGGACTGTTCTTTCACGGCGTTCCACGCCGTCGGGGCCCCAGGGATCGGGTCGACAGCGCCTCACGGTTGGATGGTCCGGTCGCTCATTGTCCCAGCGTGTGGTGCCAACGTCGCGCTCGAGGCTGCTATACGTACGCATCGGCGAGACCGACGTTGGCTGCTGGTTGGAAGCATGCCAACGTCCTAACCGATGATAGCCGGACGCGCGGTCGGCTGCCCCTGGGACGTCTCCCACGTTAAGAGAGCATTGTGCCCTCGATCTCTCGGTGAATCCCGGACTGCGGACGGGCTCCAATCCTGCCATCATGACCACGCCGGGTGGTTCCGCCAGTTTGTGTCGCATGCCCAGCGGCGCCGCCCACGACCTCACGCCAGGGCAGGACACAGGAGCATTCGCAATGCCGAACGTTCACATCCAGCGCGACAGCGAGGGCGAGCGCACCCTTCCAGTCTTCCGCGAGATCTCCGATCGCATGGAAGCGGTCCGCCAGAAGGCCTTCGAACTGTTCGAAGGACGCGGCGGTGAACGCGGCCACGAACTGGAAGACTGGATCGCTGCGGAACATGCGGTGATGGGATGGCCAGCCGCCGAGCTCAAGGACAAGAAGTCGGCGTTCGAGGTCGAGGTGACGCTTCCGGGCTTCACCGCCAAGGAAGTCGAGGTCACTGCAACCTGCGACGAGATCATCGTCCACGCCGCCAGCCACCACGAAAAGAAGGGTGAGGGAGACAAGGTGCTGTGGAGCGAATACGGATCCAACGACGTGTACCGCCGGTTCGATCTCCCGACGGAGGTAAGCGCCGACAGGGTCACCGCACACCTGGACAACGGCATCCTTCACGTGATGGCGCCGAAGAAGGAGCAGGCGACGAAATTGGACGTCCCGGTCACGAACGCCTAGCGATCAGCGACCCTGTCGAGGGGTACCGCCGGCGACAAGGGAGGTTGTAGCACGTTCCCTTGCTGCTGGCGGTACCCCTCGGCACATTCCGGCTGGGCCGCTCTAGGGTGCATCCTCTTTATCGCGAGAACCGCATGCCGATCATCATCGCGCGTCACTCCGAACAGCACCGAGCCGACCGCATCGGTTGGCTGCGAGCCGCCGTCCTCGGTGCCAACGACGGGCTCGTCTCCACGGCATCGCTGGTGGTCGGTGTCGCGTCGGCCCACGCGTCGGCGCGCGCCGTCCTGGTGGCGGGGGTGGCGGGACTCGTGGCGGGGGCGATGTCGATGGCGGCCGGGGAGTTCGTCTCCGTGAGTTCGCAGGCCGACAGCGAACAGGCCGACATCGCGCGCGAGCGCAAGGAACTCGCCGCCGACATGGCCGGCGAAACC
>DAIESF010000368.1 GCA_027346425.1 Gemmatimonadota bacterium
AGTGCGACAGGAAGCGCATGACTCAAGGCGGAAGCGTGTGACGAAAGAGGGCGCTCGCCAGATACTACCGCGTGGCGGCTCCCGGTGCAGCGGCCGAGCCCGGCCGCGCGAGCGCCGAGTCGAGCGCGATGTTGAGGAGGAGGACGTTGACGCGTGGTTCGCCGAAGAAACCGAACTGGCGCCCTTCCACGTGCCGGTCCACCAGCGCCCGCACGACCGCACTGTCGGCGCCACGCGCGCGGGCCACGCGCGCCACCTGCAGCGCGGCGTTGGCCGGCGAGATGTGCGGATCGAGCCCCGACGCCGAGCGCGTCGCCATGTCGGTGGGGATCGTCCCTCGCGCTGCGCCATCGCGCCCGATCGCCTCGTGTACCGCATCGGCAATCAGCGTGTCGGCCAGGTTCCGGTCAGTCGGACCCTTGTTGCTCCCGCCCGAGGCGGCGCCGTCGTAGCCGCTTCCGGCGGCCGAGGGGCGGGGGTGGAAGTACCAGTCCTGCGTGAACGGCTGCCCGATCAGCGCACTTCCTACCACGCGTCCGTTCATCACCACCAGCGAGCCGTTGGCCTGCCGCGGAAAGAGAAGTTGCGCGAGGGCGGTGACGATGCCGGGGTAGACCATCCCGGTGATCACGCACATCACGAGCGTGAGGACGATCGCCGGGCGAAACTGCTTGCGAAGCATGGGCATCTGCCTAGACCAGTCGGAGGACGACGAGGGCCATGTCGAGCAGCTTGATCCCCACGAAGGGGATGAGTAGCCCGCCAAGCCCGTACACGATGAGGTTGTTGCGGAGGATCGTCCCCGCAGCGGCAGGGCGGTACTTCACGCCGCGCAGCGCCAGCGGGATGAGGGCGATGATGATCAACGCGTTGAAGATCACGCTGGCCAGGATGGCCGACGTCGCGGAGTGCAAGTGCATGATGTTGAGCGCCCCCAACTCCGGATAGGCGGCCACGAACATCGCCGGGATGATGGCGAAGTACTTGGCCACGTCGTTGGCAATGGAGAACGTCGTCAGCGCCCCGCGAGTCATGAGGAGTTGTTTCCCGATCTCCACCACTTCGATGAGCTTCGTCGGGTTGGAGTCGAGGTCGATCATGTTCCCCGCCTCCTTGGCCGCCTGCGTCCCGCTGCTCATTGCAACTCCAACGTCGGCCTGCGCCAGCGCCGGGGCGTCGTTTGTCCCATCGCCGGTCATCGCCACCAGTTTTCCGCCGGCCTGCTCGCGCTTGATGAGCGCCATCTTGTCTTCGGGCTTGGCTTCGGCAAGGAAGTCGTCCACGCCAGCCTCCTGGGCTATGGCGGCGGCGGTCAGCGGGTTGTCACCGGTGATCATCACCGTGCGGATTCCCATTGCCCGCAACCGCTCGAAGCGCTCGCGCATTCCCCCCTTTACCACGTCCTTGAGGTAGATGACCCCGAGGATGCGCGCGCCACCCTGCCCAGGGGCCACGGCGAGCCCCACCGGGCGCTCGGCGACCACCAGCGGTGTCCCTCCTTCACGGGCGATCCGCTCCACCAGCGGCTTGAGCTCGGCGCTCCCATTGCCGCCGTGCGCCTGCACCCAGCGCGCCACCGCGTCGCCCGCTCCCTTTCGCAGCTCGAGCGAGGGGGTGTCCACGCCACTCATCCGCGTGCTGGCCGAGAACGGAATGAACGCCATGCGCACGTGCTCCTCGTCGTGAGAGGAGGCGGTCGCCGTGCCATCTGCACCGGCGCTTCCCTCCGCGCCGACGAGTCGTGTCCCGTCGGTGAGCGTGCGGGCGCGGACCCCGTACATGTTCTTGGCCAGCACCACGATGCTCCGCCCCTCGGGCGTCTCGTCGGCGAGCGAGGCGAGCTGCGCGCGGTCGGCGAGATAGGCCTCGTCCACACCGGGCATCGGGTAGAACGAGACCGCCTGCCGGTTGCCTAACGTGATCGTCCCGGTCTTGTCGAGGAGCAGCGTGTTCACATCGCCCGCGGCCTCCACGGCGCGCCCGCTCATGGCAATCACGTTCTGCTGGATCATGCGATCCATCCCGGCGATCCCGATGGCCGAGAGGAGCCCACCGATCGTGGTGGGGATGAGGCAGACGAGCAGCGCCACCAGCACCGGCGTCGATACCGACGTCCCCGAATACACGGCGAACGGCTGCAACGTCACCACGGCGAAGAGGAAGACGATCGTCAGCCCCGACAGGAGGATGGTGAGGGCGATCTCGTTGGGCGTCTTCTGCCGCGCCGCCCCTTCCACCAGGGCGATCATCCGGTCAAGGAAGGTTTCGCCCGCGCCGGCGGTGATGCGGACGACCAGGTAGTCGGACAGGACCTTGGTCCCACCGGTCACCGCCGAGCGATCGCCCCCTGACTCACGGATGACCGGCGCCGACTCGCCGGTGATCGCCGACTCGTCCACCGAGGCCACGCCGTCGATGACCTCGCCATCGCTGGGGATGACGTCCCCCGGCTCGCAGACCACGAAGTCGTCGCGCTCGAGTTCGTTCGATGGCACGAAGTAGAAGCGATGGCGGTCCTTCGGGTTGTCGAGCTTCTTGGCCCGCGTCTGGGCGCGGGAGGCGCGCAGCGTGTCGGCCTGCGCCTTCCCGCGCCCCTCGGCCATCGCCTCGGCGAAGTTGGCGAAGAGCGCCGTGAACCATAGCCATATCGCCAGCTGCACCGTGAAACCGACCTGCCCGTCGCCCTGCACCAGATCCTGCAGGAGCACGAGCGTGGTGACGATGCTCCCGGCGTAAACCACGAACATCACCGGATTCCGCACCATCGCGCGGGGGCGGAGCTTGGCAAACGCATCACGCATGGCCCGCTTCACGATCGGCGGGTCGAAGAGAGGGCGTTTCGAGACAGACATGCTAGAAGAGCCTCCCGGCACCCATTGCCAGGTGCTCGACGATCGGACCTAACGCGAGGGCCGGGAAGAAAGTGAGGGCGCTGACGATCACGATCACGCCGAGGAGGAGTACCACGAAAAGCGGCGACGTCACCGGGAAGGTCCCCGCCGACTCCGGCGCCTGCTTCTTCTCGGCCAGGAACCCCGCCAGCGCCAGCATCGGAACCATCATCACGAAGCGCCCGATGAGGGTGTTGAGGCCGAGGAGCGTGTTGTAGTAGGTCGTGCTCCCCGTGAGCCCGGCAAAGGCGCTGCCGTTGTTCGCCGTAGTGCTGGAAAAGGCGTACAGGATTTCCGACAGCCCGTGCGGTCCATGGTTGTTGAGCCCCGCCAGGCCGCTCGGCACGATCACCGAAAGGGCAGTCGTCACCAGGATGGCCGCCGGGAAGACGAGGACGTAGAGCATCGCCATTTGCACCTCGCGGGCCTGGACCTTCTTCCCCAGATATTCCGGCGTGCGCCCTACCATCAACCCGGCAATGAAGACGGTGAGGATGACCATCACCAGGATTCCGTACAGCCCCGCACCCACGCCGCCGAAGACGACCTCACCCAGCTGGATGTTCACCAGCGGGACCAGCCCGCCTAACGGCGTGAACGAGTCGTGCATGCTGTTCACTGCCCCGCACGAGGCGGCAGTGGTCACCGTGGCAAAGAGGGCGGAGTTGGCGATGCCGAAGCGCACCTCCTTCCCCTCCATGTTGCCGCCGGGGTTGGTGGTGCTCGTCGCCAGGTCGAGCCCCCGCTCCGCGTGGATCGGATTGCCACGCGCCTCGGCCCAGTACGCCACTCCCACGCCGCCGGCGAACAGGATGAACATTGCGCTCCAGATCGCCCACCCGTGACGCTGGTTCTTCACCATCCGCCCCAGCATGTACGTCATGGCCGACGGGATCGCGAAGATGGCGAACATCTGCCAGAAGTTTGTCCACGGCGTCGGGTTCTCGAACGGATGCGCCGAGTTGGCGTTGAAGAAGCCACCACCGTTGGTGCCGAGCTGCTTGATCGCCTCCTGGCTTGCCACCGGCCCCATCGCCAGCACCTGCCGCGCTCCCTCGATCGTTGTCAGCTCGACGTAGGAGCTGAAGTTCTGGATTGCTCCCTGCTGCACGAGGAGGAGGGCGAGTGCGATCGAGCCCGGGAGGAGGACGTAGAGCGTCCCGCGCACCGTGTCGGCCCAGAAGTTCCCCAGCTTCCCCGCGCTCCGACGGGCGATCCCACGCACGAAGGCGACGGCCACTGCCATGCCGACCGCCGACGAGATGAAGTTGTGAAGGGCGAGTTGCGTCATCTGCGACAGGTACGACATCGTCGACTCGCCGCTGTACGACTGCCAGTTGGTGTTGGTGGTGAAGGAGGCCGCCGTCTCGAACGCTTGTCGCGCTGGGACCGCCGCCAACCCCTGCGGGTTGAGCGGGAGGAGCCCCTGCAGTCGCAGGACGACATAGGTCATCAGCATCGACGCCGCGCTGAAGAGGAGCAGTCCTGCGGCGTAGCGCGTCCAGTGCTGGTCCTCGCTGGGGTCGACGCCCGCGATGCGGTAGATAGCGCGCTCCACTGGTGCCAGCCAGCGCACCGAGCCGTCATAGACGCGCACGAGGTACAGCCCCAACGGCCTTGCGATTCCGAGGACGCAGAGCGAGAAGAAGGCGATCTGCAGCCAACCGTTGGTCGTCATCAGAACCGCTCCGGCCGCAGAAGCGTGTAGAGCAGGTAAACGAGGATTATCGCCGAGACGAGCAGGGCGAGCATCGATTCGAGCGTCATGCGCTCCGCTCCTCGGTGCTCGTGGCGCCGGACTTCCCCAACTGCGCGCAGCCACGAACGTACCAGAGCATCAGCGCGAAGAAGGCGACGGTGATGAGCGTATAGACCAGGTCGAGCACGATCCCTCCACGAGGCAGGGGGCGACGCTCGTCAGGGTCGTGTCCATGCGGTGGGACGAGCGGCGCGCCGTACGAAGCGGACGATGCCCGCTTCGCCATGAAGGGCGCACAAACGCCGTGCCCGGCGGCGTTAAGGTCGCATGAAGGTCGGGCGCTCCGCGCCGTGCCGGGGCGTGGCGGCTGGTCGCTACTCCGCGCTCAGCTCGTGCAGATCCGCCGCCGGGAGGCGCAGGGTGAAGACGCTGCCACCACCGTCGCGGCGGGCGTACGAGAGCGTCCCGCCCTGCGCCTCGGCCAGCCCGCGGGCGATGGCCAGCCCGAGCCCGAGGCTCCCCTCGTCGGGGCGCGACGACGCCGGGCGGTAGAGCGCCTCGAAGATCCGCTCGGCCTCGTCAGGCGCAACGCCCGGTCCGCGATCGGCCACGTGGATCGCGATCATCGCTCCCTCCCGCACCACGCGCGCCTCCACCGGTGCATCGCCTGGGGCGTACTTGCGGGCGTTCTCCAGCAGGTTGACCACGATCCGCGCCGAATGCGTGAGGTCGAAACGGGCCAGCGGAAAGGCGTCGCCGGAGGGGAGCTGCACCTCGATGCGCCGCGTACCGAACGTCCCTTCCACCTGCTGAAGCGCTGCCGAGAGGAGTTCCTCCACCGGAGTCACCGTCACCTGCAACGAAACCCGCCCGCTGGCCAGTCG
>DAIESF010000378.1 GCA_027346425.1 Gemmatimonadota bacterium
ATCCAGGACGGCCTCGGCATCAAGATGCTTCAGAAGGCCGGCATCGTGGTGGCCATTCTCACGGGGCGGGTGTCGGAGAGCGTTGCCTTGCGCGCCGGCGAGTTAGGGGTGGACGAGCTCGTGCAGGACGAGCACGCCCGCAAGCTCCCCGCCCTCCGCCGGATGCTCGAGGCGCGCGGGATCTCCTTCGCAGAGGCCGCATTCATCGGCGACGACCTCCCCGACCTCGGCGTCATGCGCGAGGTGGGCCTCCCGGTAGTCGTGGCCAACGGCTCCGAGGAGATCTTCCAGGTCGCCAAGGTGCGGCTGACGAGGAAGGGGGGCGATGGCGCGGTGCGCGAATTCGCCGAGCTCCTCCTCAAGGCGCGTGGCGAGTGGGAGTCGCTGGTGGAGTGGTACGTGGTCTCCCGCAACGGAGACGCCCCCGCATGACCGGCGAGCAGGCGATCGCGCTCGGGCAGCGTGTGGTGCGACTCGAGACCGAGGCGCTCGCTGAGGTGGAGCGGCGGCTGGGCGAGGGGTTTGCGCGCGCCGTCGACCTGGTCGCGACCTCGTCGGGACGAGTGATCGTGGCCGGCGTTGGCAAGTCGGGGCTGATCGGGCGAAAGATCGCCGCCACCCTCACCTCCACCGGAACGCCGGCGACCTTCCTCCATCCGACCGAGAGCCTGCATGGCGACTTGGGGATGGTCGGGGACGACGACGTCGCGATCCTCCTCTCCAAGAGCGGCGAGAGCGAGGAAGTCCTCATCCTCCTCGAACACCTCAAGCGATTCGGCGTGCGCACCATCGCCCTCACCGCCAATGCACGCTCGTCGCTGGCGCGCGACTGTGATGCCACCCTCGACGCCTGGGTGCGCGAGGAAGCGTGCCCGCACGACCTCGCCCCCACCACGAGCACGACGGCCGCCTTGGCGTTAGGCGACGCCCTCGCCGTCGTCATCCTGGAGCGCAAGGGGTTCCGCCGCGAGGACTTCGCCCGCTTCCACCCCGGGGGGTCGCTCGGGCGAAAGCTGCTCACGCGTGTGCACGACCTCATGGAGCGCGACCGCCTCCCGATCCTCCCCCCCTCGGCGACGATGCGCGAGGTGATCGTCCTCCTCGCCGATCGTCGCGGGATCGTGATCGCCGCCGGCGCCGATCGCCAGCTCCTCGGGGTCTTCACCGCCGGCGACTTCACGCGACTCATGGAGCGCGAGGCCAATCCGTTCGACATCCTGCTCGAGCGGGTGATGACCCGATCCCCCCGCACCGCCCAGGCGCAGGAACTTGCCAGCGCCGCGGTGTACCGGATGGAGCAGTTCGGCATCATGGCGATGCCCGTCACCGATGATACCGGAACGATTGTCGGTGTTGTCCACCTCCATGACCTGATGCGCGCAGGGGTTGCCTGATGCGACGAGTGCTCCTGGTCCTGCTCGCGGCCGCGTCGCCCCTGTCGGCCTGCAAGAAGGCTGCGCCACCCCCGGTCGTGAAGGCGCGGGTCGTCCCCGACTCGGCCGACCAGGTCCTGTACGGGGTCAAGTTCTTCCTGACCGACGGTGGGGTGCGCCGCGCCGAACTGGCCGCCGACACCGCGTTCATGTACGACGAGAACACCCGAACCGAACTGCGGACGGTCAACACCACGTTCTACAAAGTGAGCGGCGAGAAGGACGCCGTGCTCACGTCGAAGTCCGGCAGCTACAACGTGCGCCTCGGCAACATGGAGGCGCGCGGCAATGTCGTCGTCGTCTCGACCGACGGGCGGAGGATCGAGACGCCGCACCTGCGGTACGATCCCGGGCGCAATGAGATCGCGAGCGACTCCGCCTTCGTCATCCGCGAGCCGAACGGCCGCGTGACCGAGGGGATCGGCTTCATCGGTGACCCGGACCTGAACAACGTGCGTGTGCTGCGCTCGACGCGTTCGCGGGGAAGCCAGATTACCATCCCGAAGTCGTGACGCGCGCCCGCCTCGCGTTCGCCCTCGTGTTCGTGCTGGCCTCGGCCGGCTGCTTCCGGCTGGGCCGTCGCCCGGCACCCACGCGACCGCCGGCCGCCGCGCCCGCCATGCCGGCTGATTCAATTCCGCCCATCAAGGTCGACAGCATCGTCGAGCGCGTGGCGGGGACCCCGCCCGAGTCGCTGTTCGTCGCTCCCACCGCGGCGCCGCGCGCCGCGCCGCGTCCCGCCGAGCGTTGCCTCCTCGAAATCGACGGCGACCGTTCGCAGTTCATCAAGGACCCGATCTCGCAGAAGTACACGTCGTACTTCGGCGGAGGTTTCGTTGGTCGTTGTCCCAAGCAGGGGATCACGATCACGGCCGATTCCGCCGAGTTCTACGACCAGAACCAGCTGTACTTCCTGCTGGGCAACGTGAAGTACCGCGAGCGGCGCGTGAGCCTCGATGCCGACAAGCTGACCTACTTCCGGGGTGAGGAGCGCCTGCTTGCCGAGGGGAACGTGTTCGCGATCATGCCCGACTCCACGACGATGACCGGGCCGCGCGCCGAGTACCTGCGCGCCGTGCGCGGCGTACGCGTCCAGCCGCGCATGATCGCCACCATGCGCCCCACCCTCAAGCTCTACGAGGCCGACTCGCTCGGACGGCGGCGTGGAGAGCCGGTGATCCTCATTGCCGACAACATCAACGGCGAGGGTGATTCGCTCTTCGTGGCGTGGGGTGACGTGCGGCTGGATCGCTCCGACATCATGGCCCGCGGCGACTCGGCGCAGCTCGACAACACGCGCCAGTTTGCCAGGCTCCTCAAGAAGCCCTACGTCGAAAGCAAGGGGAAGGACGCCTTCACCCTGCGCGGCAAGGTCATCGACATGTTCGCCCGCAACAAGCAGGTGGAACGCGTCGTATCGAAGGACTCGGCTGTCGCGGTCAGCAAGGACCTCACCCTCGCCTCCGACACCATCGACCTGCGGGTGAAGGACAACCGCCTCCAGCGCGCCTATGCCTTCGGACCCGGTGCCGCCTCGGCCATCGCCCGTGAGCGCACGATCATCGCCGACTCGCTCGACGTGAGGATGCCTAACCAACAGATCCGGGAGATGTACGCCATCGGTAGTGCCTATGCCGAGACCGACCCGGACTCCACCAAGGTGAAGTCGGTCGAACGGGACTGGCTGCGCGGCGACACGATCGTCGCCCGCTTCGACTCGGTGGCCGCCGCCGACACCGCGGCGCGCCCGACGATCAAGGACCTCCTCGCCTCGGGCAAGGCCAGTTCGTTCTACCAGGTCCCCAACACGAAGGGTATCGACAAGCCGGGGATCAACTACGTCCGCGGACGCCAGATCGTGGTCGACTTCAAGCACCAGGAAGTGCAGACGGTGACCGTCGTCGATTCGGCCTCGGGCGTCTTCCTCGAGGCGGCCCCCCCCGACACGGCGACCGCCAAGCCCGACACCAGGAAGGCGCGCCGTCCCAGCCGGAACACGCCGGCCGTGCGCCGCCCGCCTAACGCAGTTCGACGTCCATGACCCCGGATCCCCTGTCCCCGCGCATCCAGGCGCTCATCGAACAGCGTGCCGGCGGCGATCGTTCGGTCGCCTTCGGCCTGCACTCCATCGTCAGCGAATGCGACGCCGACGGCGTCGCCGTCTTCAACGACGTGGCGATCCGCTTCCGCGACGACTGGCTGGCGGCCATCCGGTCCCAGGGAGGCGACGCCGATCGCGAGGCAGGGCGCCTGTCGCTCGATGAGGTGCGCGCCTTCCTGCAGAAGTCGGTCCTCCCGCGCCTCGCCGCGCAGGGGTTGATTCAATATCCGGTCCCCGGCGACCAGGATGTCGGGGCCAAGATCCGCGTCTCCCCCACTCTCTGGGGCGAAATCGCCCCCCAGCGCCTCGACGTCGCCGAGACGCTCCGCCTGACGGGTGAGCACGCCACCCTCGCCGTCCCCACCCCGGTGGCGCGACGTACGGCCGAGACAGCGGTCGCGCCCTCGGGGAGCACGCTCGAGGCCAAGGGGCTGGTCAAGATCTACCGCAAGCGCCGGGTCGTCCACGACGTCGCACTCCACCTGCAGCAGGGCGAGATCGTGGGGTTGCTGGGCCCAAACGGGGCAGGGAAGACGACGACGTTCTACATGATCGTCGGGCTCATTCAGCCCGTGAGCGGGTCGATCCATCTCGACCATGAGGACATCACCCGGATGCCGATGTACAAGCGCGCCCGGCGCGGCATCGGCTATCTTTCCCAGGAACCGTCGATCTTCCGGAAGCTGACGGTCGAGGACAACATCCTCGCCATCCTGGAGACGTTGCCTATCACAAAGGAAGAGCGTCGATCACGGTTGGAAACGTTGCTCGACGAATTGAGCATCAAGCACCTTCGGCATAGCAAGGCCTACGCCCTGTCCGGCGGGGAGCGACGGCGCCTGGAGATCACCCGGGCGCTGGTGTCCCAGCCGAAGTTCATGATGCTCGATGAGCCGTTCGCCGGGGTCGACCCGATCGCGGTCCACGACATCCAGACCATCGTGGCCGGGCTCCGGCATCGGGGCATCGGAGTGCTCATCAGCGACCATAACGTGGAACAGACGCTCGATATCGTTGACCGCGCGTATATCATGTTCGACGGTCAGGTGAAGGTGTCCGGGACCGTGCGCGACCTCGTCTTCGACGACGAGGTGTCGCGCATCTATCTCGGGCCCACCCTCACCGCCCGCCTCCGCACCCGCTTCGCCACCGAAAAAGAGGAGCAGCTCGCATGAGGACGGGGCTCAGCCAGAGCACCTCGCTCCGGCAGGAGCTGAAGATCAATCCACGCCTGTACCAGGCGATGGACCTCCTCTACATGCCCCTCCTCGACCTGCAGCAGCACCTCAAGCAGGAGCTCCTCAACAACCCGTTCCTCGAGATGACCGAGCCCGACGAGGAGGACTCGGAGGAAGAGGAGGAGCGGGAAGGGGAGGAGGGCCCTGTCGACCTCGCCGAGCCCGAGACCGCCCCGCCGGAGGACCGTGAAGCGGTCAACAACGAGACGATCGACTGGGAGGAGATCCTCCTCGATGGCTTCGAGACCGGTGGGACCCGCGAGGAACACGAGGAGCGCGAGTACTACGAGCCGGTCTCGGTCGACCGTCGCGACCTCGATGACCACCTCAAGGACCAGATCTCCCTCCTCGAGCTGACGCCGCGCCAGTTGCTGCTGGCGGACGAATTCGCCGGCAACATCAACGAGGACGGCTACCTCACGTGCTCCATCGAGGAGATCCTCGATGGCATCAACGAGGTGGTCGCGCGCGCCGCCGAGAAGGAAGGGTTCGAGGGCACGCTTCCGCTCTACACCCTGGTCGAGGCCGAGGAGATGCTCCGCATCATCCAGACCCTCGACCCGCCGGGCGTTGGCGCCCGCGACCTGCGCGAGTGCCTCTTGTTGCAGCTGCGGGACGTCAAGCAGGAAGAGACGCTGCAGTACCGGCTCGTGCGCGAGGCCTTCGACGAACTGATCGCCCACCGCTGGAGCGAGATCTCCAAGCGCTTCGGCATCAGCGCGCAGGAAGTGCAGCACGCCGCCGACGAGATCGCCAAGCTCGACCCCAAGCCGGGCCTGCGCTACAGCGACGCGAGCGATGGCTACATCGTCCCCGACCTCGTCGTGGAGAAGATCGACGGGCAATACCACGTCTTCATCAACGACGGCAACCTCCCGCGCCTCAAGCTCAGCAAGGCCTACCAGGAGATTGCCCGCGACAAGAAGAAGTTCGAGGGCGAGAACAAGGAGTTCATCTCGTCCAAGCTCAATTCGGCCAACTGGATGATCCAGGCCATCGAGCAGCGCCGCCAGACGATGCTCAAGGTCATAAACTACATCGTCGAACGGCAGAAGGACTTCTTCGAGAAGGGGGTGCAGTACCTCAAGCCCCTCACCCTCCGCGAGGTGGCCGAGGTGATCTCGATGCACGAGAGCACGGTCA
The DNA here is from genome assembly GCA_027346425.1 of Gemmatimonadota bacterium. Classification (GTDB taxonomy): domain Bacteria; phylum Gemmatimonadota; class Gemmatimonadetes; order Gemmatimonadales; family Gemmatimonadaceae; genus SCN-70-22. Next base: position 5,916 of record DAIESF010000378.1, read on the forward strand.
GCCGCGTGACCAACGAGAAGTACGTGCAGACCCCCCGCGGCGTGCTCCCCCTGAAGTTCTTCTTCTCCTCGGGGCTCAGCACCACCGGGGGCGAGGACGTGTCGGCGCGCGGCATCAAGGACCAGATCGAGAAGCTGGTCTCCAACGAGGATCCGCGGAATCCGCTCACCGACCAGGCGATCGTGAACATCCTGCGCGAGAATGGCGTCAACATCGCGCGCCGCACCGTCGCCAAGTATCGCGACCAGCTGGGGGTGCTCTCCGCGCGCATGCGCAAGCGGGTATGACCCCGCCTTCCACACGCGTCTCCGTCCTCGTTCCCGCCAAGGACGAGGCCGAGAACCTCCCGCTGTTCATGGAGCAGGTCGCCGACGCCCTCGCCGGCGCTGCCTACGGCTTCGAGGTGATCGTCGTCGACGACGGGTCGGTCGACGACTCGTGGAGCGTCCTGGAGCGACTGCGCACGCAGTACGATTTCCTGCGCACCGCGCGCCACCGCTCGCGTCGCGGGATCGCCGACGCCCTGCGCACCGGCTACCTGCGCGCGCGAGGTGGCGTGCTCGTGTTCTTTCCCGCCGACCTGCAGGTCAAGCCCGAAGACATTCCCCGGCTCGTCGCGCCAATCCTCGCCGGCGACGCCGATATGGTGACGGGATTCAAGCAGGGCAAGTACGACAAGGCGTTCGTGTCGCGCATCTACAACTGGTTGTGCCGCGTGCTGTTCGACGTCCGCGTCAAG
>DAIESF010000418.1 GCA_027346425.1 Gemmatimonadota bacterium
AAGTGCCACATGACCGCGTAGACGATGTTCGGGTTCTTCGGGTCGATGTCGAGGTCGGCGCACCCATGGCGATCGTCGACGAAGAGCGACTTGCTCCAGGTCGCCCCGGCGTCGCGCGAGACGAAGACGCCACGCTCGGCGTTCGGGCCACCGATATGCCCCACGGCGCAGGCGTACACCGTCTTGACGTCGGAGGGACTCACCATGACGCGGGCGATGTGGCGCGTGTCGCCCAGCCCGATGAAGCGCCAGCTCTTTCCGCCGTCGGTCGACTTGTACATCCCGCGCCCGAACGAGACCGAGTTGCGCGTATTGGCCTCGCCGGTGCCGGCGTAGATGACGTCGGAGTTCCCGGGTTCGAGCGCCAGGTCGCCGATGGAGAGCGTCCGCTCCTTGTCGAAGAGCGAGTTCCATGTCGTCCCGCCGTTGGTCGTCTTCCACACGCCGCCAGCTGCAGTGCCGATGTAGACCGTGTTGGGGTCTCCCGGGACCCCTTCGACGTCGGTCGAACGCCCCATCATGTTGGCCGGGCCAATGGCGCGGAACGTGAGCCGGGCGAGCACGGTGCTGTCGACCGAGGGGCGCGTAACCGGGGTGGCACCGGAGGGGGCGCGCTGGGCCGCGGCGATCGACGGGAGCGGGAGCGTTGCGAGCGCAGCGATGGCGATCATGGAGGCGCGAAGCGTCGGGCAGCAGCGCGCGTGATGGAGTGGGGCAGGCATGGCGGAAGTGGGACCGGGGAGAGGAATGGAGCCTGCCGATCTTGCCCCCCGCACCGGGGCGTGGCAAGAGCGCGCCACGCCCTGTGCCGTCTCTCCTGTCTTCCGACGGGACCGGCGCGCGAGGGCCGGGCCCGTATGCTCGCTAGCGACGGAAGAAGCGCACGTACTTCACGACGAGCGCGCCACTCTGCGGCCGGTCGACGACGAAGCTTCGCTCGAGCGCTGTCGGCCAGACGGAGTTCCAGACGACGTACAGGTCGGATCCCGGCGACTGCGTCCACCGCATGCGGGCGTTGAGGGCGGCGCGGTCGGAACGGTCGTCGCCCTGGGCGAAGGCGGTGAAGGTGAGGCGCGGAGAGACGGCGAAATCTCCCCGGAAGCGCACGGTATTGGTCATGAAGCTTCCGGCCGGGAGCGACACGTCGTTGCGCTCGTACTCGAGCGAGAACTCGAGGTGCGGCTGACGGCGGAGCCGTCCGATGAAGGCCAGGTCGCTGCGGCGTCCGTCATAGAAGTCGCCAGTCGAGGCGGTCGCCTCGACGGCCCACGTGCGCACGTTGGCCCCCACGTAGCGCGCCTCGACGCGGTTCCACCAGTAGCCGCCGGCGGGAACGGCGATGCCGGGCGCGATCTCGAAGTCGACGTCGGGGGCGTCGAAGCGGCGGATCGCGTTCACCTCCACGCGGTCGCCGCTCTGGAACTGGACACCGAACGGACGCACGGTGAACGAGGCGTTGTCCATCGCGCGGTCGAGGCGCCAGACGATGTCGTAGTTGAGGAGGTTGAACTCATACTTCCGCACGAGGCGTGCGTTGCGCGGGCGCGGCGTGATGGCGGTCGATCCCCCCCACCGGTAAATACCGCGCTGCTGCACGAAGCCGAGCGCCGGGTTGAAGCCGAAATCGACCCGGTCGAAGCGGGTGACGATGTCGGCGTGGTCGTTCGGGTAGTCGACCACGACGCGGTAGTGCGCGCCGGTGGCGCCGCCGGTGCTGTCGCGGTTCCACGCGGCATTTCCCGAGACGACGAAGTTGTCCCTCCCCGCACCCACGAAGAACGGGAGATTGAAATCCACGCCGCCGTTGAGCGCGCCGGGGCGCGCGGGGCGATCGGAGAGCGTCGACATCGCACCGATGAAGCCGCGCCCGAGGACGTCGCGCTTCACGCGGGCCACGAAGTCGCGCGCGTCCTCCCTGCCTCCGGTGGCCACCGCAAGGAGCCCGACCTGATAGTTCCCGACACGCCCCTGCATCCGTCCGCCTAACGGGATCGTGACGGGGGTGCCGTCGCTCCCGAGCCCGATGCGGCGCGAGTAGAAGAGCTGTGTCTGCTGCTCGCGCCCGTAGGCGAAGATCGCCGCCCCCTCGGTGAAGAAGGTCCGTCGTTCGGGAAAGAACAGGGGGAAGCGCGTGAGGTTCACGATCTGGCGGTCCACCTCGGACTGCGCGAAGTCGGGACGTACGGTCACGTCGGCGGTGAGCGTCCCGGTGACGGGGATCTTCACATCGAGCCCGATGTCGCCGCGCTGCAACCCGTCGGCCACCACCGAGTCGCTCCCGTCGTCGCGAAAGCGGCGCTCAGGCGGGCGCGCCTCGCCCAGGACGTACGGGCGGAACTCGGCGATGGCCCGCCGCGGGAGGTCGCGGAAGCCGGTCACCGTCCCTCCGCGCTCGAGGAAGCGCAGCCCCTCGGTACGGCGCCAGGCGCGCCACAGCAGCTCCTCGTTGGTGCGCGGGAGGAAGCGCCGGAAGTTCATGTTCATGGACGTCACGTCGCGCCGATAGCGCAGCGTCGCCCACGGAATGAACATCTCGGCGGTCCACCCATCGGCGGTGTGCTGCGTGCGCGCGTCCCAGATCCCGTCCCACTCCTCGTTCCCGTCCTCGGTGTTCACGTGGTCGCCGTCCCACAGCGAACCATTGGAATTGGTGCGGAAGTAGAAGGCGCTTCGCTTGTCGGAGAGCCCGTCGATCATCAGGCTCACGTAGTCGTCGGAACGGAGCGCCGCGTCCCGGCGGAGCTGCGTGCGCCTGACCGACGCCGGGTCGTCGTCATGGCACCACCACCCGATCGCCAGGCCATCGGGAGTGGCGAGGAGGCGGACGACGGTGCGCACCGACGGCGTCCCACCCTCGGTGGGCTCCTTCTGATGGAAGTCGGTGATGGAATCGGCGAGCGCCCAGTCGGCTTCATCGAGCCGACCGTCGAGGCGGATCGCGCGCGGGGTGCTGAGCACTGAGGGCACGGCGGGCGGTGTGACCGGCGGCGACTCTGCACGCGACAGTTGGGCCACGCCGACAACGGGGGCCGACGCGAAGAGCGCCAACCCGAGGAATACGGCAACAGAACGGCTGCACATGACCGGGCAATCTACCGGCGGTGCAGGGCACACGCGCGAGCGCGACCGCGGCTTGCGACTGTTGCGCCGGCAGACGTTGCGGAGCCGGGTGTCATGAGGATAGCCTCACGAAATCACCCGTCGCGTGCAGCAGCGCGCGCCCGCTCCTCGCCCCTCCCGCGCCCCCGCTCCCCATGACGGATTCACGCTCCCGCCGACGGAAGCTCCCCGCTCGCGGGACCACGCCCCCCGCCACGGACGCCGGTCGTTACGGCGGGAGCTTCACGGGGACGCTCTTCCGGTATCCCGGCGTGGGCGGGTGGCATTTCGTGGAGGTGCCTGACGAGTTGGCGCCGCCGGTAACGCATGCATGGGGACGGACGCCCGTACAGGCGCTGGTGGACGACCACGCGTGGAAGACCAGCGTGTGGCGCGGCAAGGATGGGCGCACCCTTCTCGCGGTGCCGAAGCGGGTGCGGGGGGCCAAGGGTGACGGCGATACGATCGAGGTGCGCGTAGCGTTCGACGTGCTCAGAGTCCGCGCGCGAAGCGTTGGACGGCGCGCCTCAGATCGCCGCGGCGATCGCTCCCCCAAGCGCCGAGGTCGACGCCTTCCCCCCGAGGTCGGGGGTGCGAGGTGCGGCCGGATCGGAGAGCACGCGCTCGATCGCGCCGACGATCTCGGCGGCTGCCTCGGGGTGCCCAAGGTTCTCGAGCATGAGCGCTCCCGACCAGATCATCCCGATCGGGTTGGCGATGCCGCGTCCGGCGATGTCGGGGGCCGATCCGTGCACCGGTTCGAACAACGACGGAAAACGTCGCTCGGGATTGACGTTCGCACTCGGTGCAATGCCGATCGTCCCCGTGCACGCGGGGCCCAGGTCGGAGAGGATGTCGCCGAAGAGGTTGCTCGCCACGACGACGTCGAACCAGTCGGGGTGCAGGACGAAGTGCGCCGCCAGGATGTCGATGTGGTACTTGTCGTGGCGCACCTCGGGGTACCGCTCGGCCATCGCCGCCACCCGCTCATCCCAGTAGGGCATGGTGATCGCGATGCCGTTGCTTTTGGTCGCCGAGGTGAGGTGGCGCCGCGGGCGCCGCTGCGCGAGGTCGAAGGCGAAGCGCACGACCCGGTCCACTCCCGTGCGTGTCATCACCGTCTCCTGCATGACGATCTCGCGCTCCGTCCCCTCGAAAATGCGCCCGCCGATGCTGGAGTACTCCCCCTCGGTGTTCTCGCGCACCACCACGAAGTCGATGTCGCCAGGTGCACGCCCGGCCAGCGGCGATGGAATGCCGGGCATCAGGCGGCACGGGCGCAGGTTGACGTATTGGTCGAACGCTCGCCGGAACTTGAGGAGCGACCCCCACAGCGAGACATGGTCGGGAACGGTGGCTGGCCAGCCGACGGCGCCGAAGTAGATCGCATCGAGCCCCGCCAGCTGCTCGTACCAATCGTCAGGCATCATGGCACCGTGCGCGACGAACCAGTCGCAGCTTGCCCACTCCTTCCACGCCCACTCGATGCGCACGGCGTGGCGCGCGGCGACGCGCTCCACCACGCGCATCCCCTCGGGGAGGACTTCCTTGCCAATGCCGTCACCCGGGATGGCGGCGATGCGATAGGTGGTGGTCATGCGGCGGACGGCGTGGGCGTGAGGGGGCGATGCTCGCCCAAGTTGCCACCGCGGACGTGTGACGACAACCGGCACGCGCGGGGGCGCCCCCGCATCGCGCGCCGTGTCGCTCGCGAGGCGCCGCCTATGGAAGGCGCGGTATCGAATCGTCCAGCGTCCCGTCGAGCTCCTGGTACACGCGGCGCACGTACCAGTCCACCAGGTACAGCGCGAACGACTCCCTGCGCGACGCGTCACCGCCGGTGATGACGTCCCGCAGGCGTTGCACCTCGCGGTCGGCGAGCACGGCCGATCGGGCGCTGTCGAGCGCCACCCCGCCCTCCTTGAGTGTGCGTGCCACCGCGTATTCGCGCGCGAGCAGGGCGCGCGTGGCCGAGAGGAGTGACCCATCGGTCATCGGGTCGCCGTGGCCGGGGACGAGGAGGCGCGCTTCGAGCGCGGCGATGGCGTCGAGCGTGCGCATCCACCCCGATGGATAGCAGAAGAGCGAGTAGGTGATCGGGTTGATCAGGAGGTCGCCCAGCACCACCACCCGCTCGCGGGGGAGGTAGAGGTACAGGTCGCCCGGTGTGATCGCCCGGTCGTGGTGGAGCAGCTGAAGGGTGCGCCCGCCGAGGTCGATGGTGAGCGAGTCGCGCACCGTGCGCGTGGGGAGGGTGTGCCGCACCCCCCGTTTCTGCTCGAGGAAGAAACGATCGGCGGCGAGGTGGCGCTCTACGCGAGCGACCCCGGAGTCCCGCTGCTGGCGAAGCTGGGTGAGCCGAGCATCTACTGCTGCTATGTGCGCCGGGAGCTGCTCGTCGACCCCGGGCTGGTTGAAGGCCACCGCCGGCCCGGCCATCAAGGCGCGTGTGCGCTCGTGAGCGATGATCTCCAACTTGGGAAAGGTGCGCGCGTAGACCTCGGCGCCATACCAATGGTCCCAGTGCCAGTGCGACAGCACCAGGTAGCGGACCGGGACCGTCGTGAGCTTCCTGAGCTGGGCCAACACGGCTTCGGCGGCTGCTGGGGTGCCGTTGGCGTCGAAGACGAGTACGCCGCCATCACCCACGATCGCCACTGAGTTGCCATCGAGCCCCACGTCGCCGTAGGGGGCCGTCTGGAAGAGGTAAATCCCGCCCCCGAGGTCTCGCACCGTGGGAGCAGGGAGCGCCTGGGCGGCGAGGAGTGACGGCGCGAATGCAACCGCGAGGGCGATGGGCGAGAGGCGGCGACGCATGGAGGTTGAGGAGGTGAAGCGCACAACGTCGCCGTCCGCCTGCCCGAGTCCAAGGGAAAAGGGACGAAGCGAGACACTGAGCAGGACGGGGCACGTCCACTCGCCAAACGGGAAGGTCGCCGCAACCGCGCGTGCTTGACGTCGCCCCCCCGCATGAACATAAGTCAGCAGCCGACGTGCCCATCTGCCCCAGGGAGCCACCATGCGAAGTGCGATCCTCGTCCGACCCCTCCTGACCCTCGTCCTGCTGACCGGCGCAGACGGCGGCATGCTCGCGCAGGGGACTCCTGACACGACACGCCGCACCGCCCCCCAGACAGATCTCCCGCTCATCCCCACGCGCCCGCTCGCATTCTCCACCGACGAGGGGACGTGGATATCGCTTGACCTCAGCCCCGATGGGAAATCGATCGTCTTCGACCTCCTGGGCGACCTGTATACCATCCCGGCCACAGGCGGAGTCGCCACGCGCATCACGAGCGGATCGGGCTTCGATGGGCAACCGCGCTGGTCGCCCGACGGAGCGCGCATCGTCTTCGTGAGCGACCGGTCGGGGAGCGAGAACCTGTACACCATTGATCCCGACGGGCAGAACCTGCGGGCGCTGACCAGCGGGCGCGGGATGGCGTACGTCTCCCCCGACTGGACGCCCGACGGACAGTACGTTGTCGTCTCGCGCAGCAACGACCTCTGGCTCTACCACCGCAACGGAGGGAGCGGATTGCGGCTGACGGGACAGGCGCCGACGCCGACCGGCGGTGGCCCGGGCGGCGGCAACGCCCCGGCCAACTTCATGGGGGCATCGGTCTCCCCGGACGGACGCTACGTCTACGCCAGCGCCCGCACCGGCCCCGCCGGCTACAACCAGATGATGGGGACGACGCAGGTCGTCATGTACGACCGCGAGACCGGTCGGCTCGCCACTCGCACGCGCAACCTCGGCACAGCCTTTCGCCCGGCCATAAGCCCCGACGGCAAGTGGCTCGCCTACGCCTCGCGGCAGCTGGCGGTCACCGGGCTCAAGCTGCGCGACCTCGCGTCGGGCGACGAGCGCTGGATCGCGCACGACATCCAGCGGGACGACATCGAGTCGCGCGGGTCGCGCGACCTCCTCCCCGGCTACTCATGGACGCCGGACTCCAAGGCCGTCATTCTTGCGCACCACGGAAAGATCTGGCGCCTCGACGTCGCCAGCGGGACGCAGTCGATGATCCCGTTCACCGCCGAGGTGAACCAGATGATCGGCGAGCTGGTCAAGTTCGAGTACCCGGTGAACGACTCTGTCCTCACCGTACGGCAGATCCGCGGCGCCCGCCCGTCGCCCGACGGCAAGCGCCTGGCCTTCTCGGCGCTCGACCACCTGTGGATCATGGACCTCCCCTCGGGGACACCGCGCCGCCTCACGACGTCGACCGACGGCGAGCACATGCCAGTCTGGTCGCCAGACGGGAAGTACATCGCCTACGTCAGCTGGACCGAGGATGGCGGCGACATCTGGCGAATTGCACCGGACGGCGGTCGCCCGGAAAAGCTGACGACCCAGTCGGCGTACTACGACGACATCATGTACTCGTCCACCGGGTCGCGCATCGTCGCGGCGCGCGCCCCCCGCACCCAGCGAGCGATCGTCAACGACGAGATCAATCCCAAGCTGGTCATCACTGACCTGGTCTGGATTCCGGCCAGCGGTGGCGCGGCCACCTACATCACGTCGCTCACCAACGCCGGGCGAGCGCACTTCACGCGCGATACCTCGCGCGTCTGGGTCTACGAAGCGAGCGAAGGGCTCGTCTCGATGAAGTGGGACGGCACCGACCGCCGCGCGCAGCTCAAGGTCACCGGCTTCATCGCGCCGGGGGGTGGCCCCAACGCGCAGCCGCGCCAGGCGTCCGAACTCATCGCCTCGCCGGACGGGGCGCGCGCCCTCGCGCTCGTCGACAACAAGATCTTCGTCGTCCCGCTTCCGATGACCGGCGGCTCCGCGCCATCCGTCTCGGTACTGCAGCCCACAGGCGGCGCGCTCCCCTTCCGCCGGCTGTCGCGCATCGGTGGCGACTTCCTCGGCTGGACCGGCGACTCGCGCCACGTTTTCTATTCGTTAGGGCGCTCGTTCTTCCAGTACGACCTGGCGCGCGCCGACTCGCTGGCCGCCGACTCGGTGAGCAAGGCACCGCCGCGCTCCGAGGGACGCCCGGCCGGTGGCGCGGCCGTGGCCAACAAGCCAGTGTACGAGGCGTCACGCACCGACATCACCATCACCGCCGCCAAGGACCGCCCCACCGGAACCGTCGTGCTGCGCGGCGCGCGGATCATCACGATGAAGGGGGACGAGGTGATCGCGCGTGGCGACGTAGTCGTCAGCAGCAATCGCATCGTGGCGGTCGGCGCCGAGGGGAGCGTGACGATCCCCGCTGGGGTGCGCACCATCGATGTTTCGGGAAAGACGATCATGCCGGGGCTGGTCGACGTGCATGCCCACATGTGGCCGCAATGGGGGGTGCACTCGCCGCAGCCCTACATGTACACGGCCAACCTGGCGTACGGCGTCACGACGACCCGCGACCCCCAGACGTCCACAGCTGACGTCGTCTCGTATGGCGATGCGGTCGACGTCGGGCAGATCATCGGGCCGCGCATCTACGCCACCGGCCCCGGGATCTTCATCCAGGACGACGTGACGAGCGCCGACGACGCACGCGAGGTGATGAAACGCTACTCCGAGTTCTACCTCACGGAGACGATCAAGCAGTACATGGCTGGCGACCGCCGCCAGCGGCAATGGATCGTGATGGCGGCCAAGGAGCAGAAGATCACCCCGACCCTCGAAGGAGGGCTCGACTTCAAGAAGAACATGACTGAGGCGATGGACGGCTACGCCGGGATCGAGCACACGCTCCCCATCGCCCCGATGTACAAGGACGCCATCCAGCTCTTTGCCCGCAGTGGGACCACCTGGACGCCGACGCTGTTGGTGCAGTACGGCGGCCCATGGGCGGAGAACTGGTGGTACGAGCACTACGACATCCTCGCCGACGCCAAGCTCACCCGCTTCACCCCGTTCTCGGAACTCGAGCGTCGCGGGTTGCGCCGCCCGCAGTGGTTCCGCGACAGCGAGTACTCGTTCACGCTGTTCGCTGAGCAGGCGAAGAAGGTGGTGGAAGCCGGTGGTCGCGTGGGACTCGGCGGACACGGCCAGCTGCAAGGGCTGGGCGTGCACTGGGAACTGTGGAACATCGCCAGCGGCGGCATGAAGAACATGGACGTGCTGCGCGTGGCGACGATCTTCGGCGCCGAGGCGA
>DAIESF010000420.1 GCA_027346425.1 Gemmatimonadota bacterium
AGGGTATTGGGGTGCTAAGTGCGGGTGAACGTTTCTTGACAGGCCAATCCCCGATTCCTATGTTCGCGCCAGGCAGCAGAACGTAAACCGCTATCAGGAGTTAGTACCCGCACCTCTACTTTGTCAGTTCGGAGAAGGACACATGACGCAACGATGGGCAGCACGGTTTCTGGTGCTCGCTCTCTGCGCGTTGGTGACACGGTCGGCAGCGGCCCAGGCGACACAACAATCGAGTCGTGATCCGGTTTCGGGGTCGAGCCTTGGGCAGAACTATCCCAACCCCGTCAGTTCCGAAACCACAGTACCGTTCTCGATTGGCGGTGCGCCCAGTTGCAGTGATGCGGGACGGCAGTATCGGGTCTCGCTGAAGATTTACAACGTGCTCGCCCAACTGGTGGCAGTCCCGGTGTTGCAGGGAGGGTCATCCAGCCTCGCGGGTGGGCAACCGCTGAGCAACGTGTTACTCACGTGCGGCCAGTACACGGCGTACTGGGACGGCAAGTACCTGAACAACGGTCGTGAAGTCGCCTCGGGGGTCTACATGTATCGCCTTGAGATCGACGGCAAGGCGATCTTCCGCAAGATGATCGTCATGAAGTAGCAGCTTACTGTCGGCGCCGCGGCTTCCCTGGGGAGGTCGCGGCGCTCGCCATTGGGAGCCCGACCGCACGCCAACTCGGCATGGATCGTGTCACCCGGTCGGGTTCGCCCCCCTCGGCAGGCGCCATTTCGGCCATCCGCGCGCGGCACTCCGGTTGCCCTGACAACTGCAGCTGAAAGAACCTCCCGGTTCCGACCTCAATCCGACCCGACGCGTCGATGATTAATCCCGATCGCCTGACCGTGAAGTCCACCGAAGCGCTCAACGAGGCACTCGCCCTCGCCCGGCGCAACGGCAACCCCCTCGTGTACGACCTGCACCTCCTCTCCGCCCTCCTCGGGCAGGAGGAAGGGATCGTCGTCCCGATGCTCCAGAAGGTCGGGGTGAACATCCCCACCCTGCGCGAGGCGGTGGATCGCGAACTGGCCCGGTATCCCAGGCAGACGGGGGCTCAGCCGTCGCTCTCCCGTGAGTTGAACCAGATCATCGATCGCGCCGAGGAGGAGGCACGCGGGCTCGGCGACGAGTTCGTGTCCACCGAGCACCTCCTTCTGGCGCTGACGGACATCAAGGGGACGGAGAGCAAGGGGCTGCTGTCGACGGCCGGCGCCGACCGTGGGGAGGTGCTGTCGGCGCTGCAGGCGGTGCGTGGTTCGCATCGGGTCACCGACCAGACCCCCGAGGAGAAGTATCAGGCCCTCCAGCGCTTCACGCGCGACCTCACCGAGCAGGCACGCAAGGGGAAGCTCGACCCGGTCATCGGGCGCGACGAGGAGATCCGCCGCGTGATGCAGGTCCTGTCGCGCCGGACCAAGAACAACCCGGTCCTCATCGGTGAACCCGGCGTCGGCAAGACCGCCATCGCCGAGGGGCTGGCGCAGCGCATCGTCAACGGCGACGTGCCGGAGAGCCTGAAGAACAAGCGACTGATTTCCCTCGACCTGGGCGCGCTCATCGCCGGCGCCAAGTATCGCGGCGAGTTCGAGGAGCGCCTCAAGGCGGTACTCAAGGAGATCACCGACGCCGAGGGGCTCTTCATCGTCTTCATCGACGAGTTGCACACCATCGTTGGCGCCGGCAAGGCCGAAGGGTCGATGGACGCCGGCAACATGCTCAAGCCGATGCTGGCGCGCGGCGAGCTGCGCGTCGTGGGCGCCACCACCCTCGACGAGTATCGCAAGCACGTCGAGAAGGACCCGGCGCTCGAGCGGCGCTTCCAGCCGGTGTTCGTGGGCGAGCCGACGGTGGAGAGTTCGATCGCCATCCTCCGCGGGCTCAAGGAGCGTTACGAGGCGCACCACGGCGTCCGGATCACCGATGGCGCGATCGTCGCCGCCGCCACGCTCTCCAACCGCTACATCGGCGACCGATTCCTCCCCGACAAGGCCATCGACCTCGTCGACGAGGCGGCCTCGCGCCTGCGCATCGAGATCGATTCCATGCCGCAGGAGATCGACGAGGTGGAGCGCCATATCGTACAGCTCGAGATCGAGCGGCAGGCGCTGCAGAAGGAGACCGACCCGTCGGCGGTCGAGCGCCGGCAGTCGCTGGAGCGTGAACTGGCCGAGGAAAAGGAGCGCTCGGCCGGGATGAAGGCCCAGTGGCAGCGGGAGAAGGAGTCGTTAGGCACGGTCGGGAAGATCAAGGAGGAAATCGACCATGCCAAGACGGCGGCTGAGCAGGCCACGCGTTCGGGTGACCTCGGACGTGCCGCCGAAATCCAGTACGGGACCATTCCGCAGCTCGAACGCCAGCTCCAGGAGGCGGAGGGACAGCTCGCCTCGCGGAGCGGCGAGGGGCGGCGATTCCTCAAGGAGGAGGTCACCGCCGACGACATCGCCGAGGTGGTCTCGCGCTGGACCGGAATCCCGGTCACGCGCATGATGGAGACCGAGCGCGAGCGTCTCGCCAAGCTCGAGGACGAACTCGCCCGGCGCGTCGTGGGGCAGCTCGAGGCAGTCGAGGCCGTCTCCAACGCGGTGCGTCGCTCGCGCGCCGGGTTGCAGGACCCCAATCGCCCCATCGGCTCGTTCATCTTCCTCGGCCCCACTGGCGTCGGAAAGACCGAGACCGCGCGGGCCCTGGCCGAATTCCTCTTCGACGACGAGAACGCGATGGTGCGCATCGACATGTCGGAGTACATGGAGAAGCACGCCGTCGCCCGCCTCATCGGTGCCCCGCCGGGATACGTGGGCTACGAGGAGGGAGGGCAGCTGACGGAGGCCGTGCGCCGTCGCCCGTATCAGGTCGTCCTCTTCGACGAGATCGAGAAGGCGCATCCCGACGTCTTCAACATTCTCCTGCAGATCCTCGACGACGGGCGGCTGACCGATTCGCAGGGGCGCACGGTCGACTTTCGCAACGTGGTCATCATCATGACCTCGAACGTCGGGTCGTCGTTCATCCTCGAACACGCCGGTGGCGACTGGGGGATGGTCGAGACCCAGGTGATCGCAACCCTGCGGCAACAGTTCAAGCCGGAGTTCCTCAACCGCGTCGACGACATCATCGTCTTCCGCCCGTTAGGGCGCGAACAGATCGGGTTCATCGTCGAGTTGCAGCTGGCGCGCCTGCGCAAGCTCCTGGCCGATCGCAAGATCACCCTCGAGCTGTCCGACGAGGCCAAGGCGCTGGTGGCCACGGAGGGGTACGACCCGGCCTTCGGCGCGCGTCCCCTCAAGCGCGCCATCCAGCGGATGCTGCAGAACCCGCTCGCCCTCAGCATCCTCCAGGGGACGTTCAGCGACGGTGACACGATCCGCGCCGAGGTGGGGAGCGACGGCGTCCTCTCGTTCACCCGGGTGGGTTAGCAGGGGATGACCCCGGCTTCCGATGCGACGCAAATGCAGGCGGCCCTCGCCTTCGCGCGCGAGGCCGCTGTGGGGGGCGACGTTCCCGTCGGGGCCGTGGTAGTGCGCGACGGGCGGGTGATCGGCGCGTCGGGCAACCGGACGCTGCGCGATCAGGACCCCACCGCGCACGCCGAGATCGTCGCCCTTCGCCAGGCGGCAGCGGCGCTCGGGAGTTGGCGCCTCACCGGGTGCACCCTCTATGTCACCCTCGAGCCCTGCGCGATGTGCGCCGGGGCCATCGTCCTCGCGCGAGTCGACCGTGTGGTCTTCGGGGCGTGGGACGACAAGGCGGGGATGGCCGGCTCGGTGGGGGATATCCTCCGACATCCGAGGCTCAATCATCGCCCCGCGGTGCGCGCCGGCGTCGAGGGTGAGGCGTGCGGCACCCTCCTGCGCGACTTCTTTGCCTCGCGCCGCCCCTCCGTACCGGGGGACTGACCGGGAAGGGAATGACGTTCTGCGGTCACACGGCGTCTATCAGGAGACGAGCCCATACTCCGCCGGATGCCGTTCACCCCGCCGCATGCCCCGTTGCACCTGATCCCCCGCGCCGCCGAATGGCGCGGGTTCTTTTCGGCTGCCCCCAACGGGGCCGCGATCGACGCCGGGAGCGCAGGGGAGCTGCTGGTCGCACGCGTGCGCGTCGCGCTCATGGGCGCCAGCGTGGCCGTCCCACTGGTCAGCATGTTCGGCGCCTCCCATGTCGGATGGCGCGAGAACGCCATCGCGCTCATGGCTTCGCTCGCCGGCTTCCTCGTGGCGTGTGGCATTTACGTCGCGGCCCGTCGTAACGACGGGCACCGGCGCTTGGCGATCGTCACCAGCATCTTCGACGTGTCGCTCGTATCGGCCACCCAGCTCGCCTATGCGCTGGAAGGCTTCCCGTCGGCCGCGGCCAACTCTCGCACGACGTTCATCGCCTACTTCATGGCCATCGGCGCCACCTGCCTGCGTTGGGATGCGCGGGTCACGATCGCTGCCGGCCTCCTGGCCATCGCGCAGTACCTCGGCATCGCCACCCTGGCGTGGATGCGCTGGCCGGTGACGACCACCCCCGACGTCCTGGTCCACGGAGAGTTCGTGTGGGGGCACCAGCTTGGCCGCGCCGTCTTCCTCGTGGCGTTCACCCTCCTGTGCGCGGCGATCGTCCGGCAGTCGTTGCAGCTGCGGATCTCGTCGACCCACGACGCGCTCACGAAGGTCATGAATCGCGCCTTCTTCGAGGAGCGCCTGCACGACGAACTGGCGCGGGCCACGCGCAACGGGACCCCGATCTGCGTCGCCCTGCTCGACTTCGACCACTTCAAGCGCGTCAACGATGAGCACGGCCACACCGCGGGCGACGCGGCGCTGCAGGTGGTGGCCCAGGTGCTCCGCCGCGCGGTGCGTCGCACCGACCTCGTCGCGCGCTGGGGCGGGGAAGAGTTCGCCCTCGCCTTTCCCGACACCCGCGTCCCCGAGGCGTTCGGGAAGCTCGAACAGCTCCGCCTCGAGATCGCCTCGCACACGATCGTCCTCGCCTCCGGCGCCGAGTTGCGGCTGACGGCATCCGCCGGCATCGCGAGCGCGCCCATCGACGGCGACGATCCGCAGCGCCTCATGGACGCCGCCGACCAGCGCCTCCTCGAGGCCAAGCGCGGCGGGCGCAATCGCGTCGTTGCCAGCTCCGCTACGCGCCCCGAAAGCGGGGTGTGGAGGGTCGTCGTCGCCGGCTGAACGCCTTGGGATCCTCCGTTCCCTCCGCGCCCATCGACCGATCCGCCCATCGCCCTCCCCCCGCTCGTTGACTAGCGATTTGTCACCGGATATCCTTCGCGTCTGTTTTGGACAGGTGTCCGAGTGGCTGAAGGAGCCGGTCTCGAAAACCGGTGTACCGGCAACGGTACCGTGGGTTCGAATCCCACCCTGTCCGTAACGCAACGCGCCGGAGCAGCTTCCCGGCGCGTTGCGCGCTTGAAGCGCGCTGACGGCGGTGCTCGCACCGGGCGCGCCGGTTCCACAGGGAGCCCCAGCGGCCCGCCGCGCTCCCGCGACAGCACGACCTTGGACGGGTGGCCGAGTGGTTTAAGGCGCACGCCTGGAAAGTGTGTGTACGTGACAGCGTACCGAGGGTTCGAATCCCTCCCCGTCCGTCCCGGCCCTCGGGCCCGTTTGCAGCCTCCCCCGCCTGGGGGAGGCTGTTTGCGTTAGGCGAGCGTTCATGTTCCTGTCACAGATTGCCCTCTCGCTGACCGGGTGACAGATTCGCCTTCTCTAATCGACGGACGCGCGGAATTGGCGCCGTCGAATCGCCTCCGCCTAACCTCCCCATGCCAAACATCGCCGCGTTCCACCCGCAGGTGGTCCACTTTGTCCTCGGACTCCTCATCGTCGGCGTACTCTTCAGGCTGGTCGCGCTCACTGGCAAGCTTGCGTGGACGGGCCCCGCGGCGACGGCCCTGATCCTCCTCGGCACAGGTGCCTCCGTCGTCGCCGTCAAGTCGGGGACCGATGCGCATGGCCCAGTCGAACGTGTTCCGGGCTCGCGCCCCGTAGTCGAGGAGCACGAGGAACTGGGTGAAAAAACGCGCAACATCTTCCTCGTCGTCTCCCTCCTCGAGCTCGCGGGGCTCGTGGTGGCCGGCAAGGGGCAGCGCGTCCTTCGATTCGGCTCGGCCGCCGTCGGCCTCTTCGGGCTCACGGTGCTGTACGAGACGGGCGAGGAAGGGGGGAAGCTGGTCTATTCGTACGCCGGCGGCGTCGGCCTTCGCACCGGCAATCCCGAGGATGTCTCGCGCCTCCTGCTCGCCGGGCAGTACAACCAGGCGATGCTCGACCGGAAGAACGGGAAGGGTGCAGAAGCGGCAGCCCTGATCTCCGAGATCGCCCGGCGATACCCCGCCGATACGAGCGTCATCCTGATGCAGATCGAATCCACCTTGCGTGACCGGAACGATCCGGCTGCGGCGCTCGCCGCCTTGGACGCCTTCAAGGCTCCCCCCGACAACCGCCGGCTCGTATTCACGACCGGCATGCTTCGGGTCGACGCCCTCGCCGCCTCCGGGCAGCGGGACGCCGCCCGCGCGGCGTTGGAGGAGCTCATGAAGGCGATTCCCGACAATCCCCGCCTGAAGGCGAAGCTCGACTCCCTCAAGTAGGGAGCGCTTTTCCTCTTGCGCCCACCCAGGGGGGCGCAAGACCGGGGGGAGGCGCCACGCCGTGTCGCCCGGCCGCAACGAAATGGAGGAGTCTGCTCGCCGCGTTTTCCGGTGCTGTGCCGCACAAACCTTCCGTGGCCGATGGCACAGCTCCTGCCCAGAGTCGTGGGCGAGCGGATAGCCCGCCAGTCGTTCGGTTCCCCGACCTCACGTGGGGGGCGGACGGAGTTGGCGAGCGTCTCCCCCCCACGGGTTCCCTCGACCGTCGTCGCAGAAACGGAGTCCAGGCCGTGAACGAGAACCGACACCTGACCCAGCTCGCCCGCCTCGCCCTACTGGTGACCATCGGCGACTTGGCCACGAAGGCGACGGCGATGGAGCTCCTGGGAGGCGATGGAACCTCCTTTACCCGTTGGCTGCGCTTCGCAGTGGTGCACAACGATCAGGGGGCGTTCGGGTGGTCGGTCGGCGTCTACACCTGGCAGCTCAATCTCGCCCTGACCCTCGCGGCGATCGTCTTCATGATCCCGGTCACCCGCGAACTTGCGCGGATCGACAGCGCTGCTCCGCGCGCGCTGGGTCTCATCGTCGGCGGCGCGCTGGGGAACCTCGCCAGTCTGGTCACGTCTCCATATGGCGTCGTGGACTTCATCGAGCTCGACTTCTCGAATGTCGGGATCGCGCTCAACGTCGCCGATGTCGCCGCGTATGCCGGGCTCGCCATGATCCTGCGCACCGGGACCCTGGTCGTCGCGGCAATGTGGAGAGATGCGCGGGTGCACGATCTCCATCACGTCACGGACGTGCGGAGCGTCTTCGCCGAGAAGGCCGCCCTCAGGCACGCACTCGCGGCCGAGCACCACGCGCACCACCCGCGTCTCGAGCGCGAAGTGGCGGTCGCTGACTGGAGTCGTATCGCGCGCCCCGCGGGAGTCCCGATTGCCGACGCCGCGCCCATTCAGGAGGCGGACGTCCTGGAGATCCGCGACCTCCCCGGCCGATTTGGCATCGTGGGAGAGATCTCCCCGCGCCGGACCGCCGATCACGCGGATCGCCCGCACCTGGGGTGACGGCGGGCCGGCGGCCGTAATTCGAGGAAGGACTTCGCCCTTCTGGCGACACCGCCGGATCAGGGGTGTTCGTCCGTGCCGCTCCTTCCAAGCCTCCCACGCCTCCCACGCCTCCCATGCCCCCCACGCCCCCGACGCCCCCGACGCCTCCCAGGCGTCCCGATTCGGACGGCAACTTGGTGACGTGAGCCACGCTCATGCGTTTGACAGGTAGGCGAATTGTTCCGCCCGCCACTGGCACCATCATCGCATGCGCCTCACGATCGGTCAGAAGCTCACCCTGTCGTTTGCCACCGCGGTCGCGATCCTGCTCGCGACGGCGGTTGTCTCGTATCGAAATACCCGCGAGCTGCTGCGGACGACGGACGCAGTGGCTCATTCCCAGCAGGTGCTTTCCGCACTGGACGGGGTGGCAAGGGCCGCGTCCGATGCGGAGGCCCAGGTCCGCGGACACGTGCTGGTCGGGGGTGGCGCGTATCGCGACGGATTCCGCGCGTCTGCCGCGGAAGCGCAACGCCACGTGGACGTGCTCAGGCTGCACAGCTCGGTCGATCGGTCGCTCGCCGCCGCCAGTGACACGCTGGCAGTCCAGCTGAAGGGGCGTCTCGCGATTCTGGCGTCGATCATGAAGGCGCGAGATCGGGCCGGGGTCGAGGCCGGGGCGCGACTCCTCGTCGCAACCGATACTGCTGCAGCCCGACATTCGCTCCCCGAGTTGATCGGCGCACTGCGCTCGCGCGAGGGCGAACGCCTGCGTGTGCGCTCGGCGGCAGCGCACGAGGGGGCCGACCGCGCCGACTTCATCCTCCGTTTCGGAATCCTGTTGGTGCTGGTGCTGGCACCGCTGGCCTTCCTGATCGTCCGGAACGACTTCGTGACGCGGTTGGCGGGCGAGGCGGCGCTCGCCGAGACCGAGGCGCGCTTCCGCGCGGCGGCCGACGGGAGTCTCGATGCCTTCTACGTCCTGCGGGCGCTGCGCGATGGTGCCGGTGCGGTCCTCGACTTCGAATTTGTCGACGTGAACGCGCGCGCCGAGTCACTCCTCGGGCACGCGCGCGACGATGTGCTCGGACAACGGCTCTGTGAACTCGTGCCCGCCAACCGTAGCGAGGGCTTCTTCGACAAGTACCGCCTGGTGATGGAGACGGGGGCGGTGCTGGAGGAGGAGTTCGAGGTAACCTCGCGCGACTATCGCGCGGCCTGGATCCACCATCAGGTGGTCCCGCTCCCGGATGGTGTCGCCATCACGTCGCGCGATATCACGGAGCGCAAGCGGCAAGAGGAAGCGTTGCGCGCCCTCTCCCTGGTGGATGAGCTGACGGGGCTCTACAACCGGCGGGGCTTCCTCACCCTAGCCCAGCAGCAGCTCAAGTTGGCGCGTCGCTCGCAGCGTGAGCTCGTCCTGTTGTTCATCGACATGGATGACTTCAAGGAGATCAACGACACGTTCGGTCATAACGAGGGCGACATCGCGCTCACCCGGGCGGCGGGGATCCTGCGACACACGTTCCGGGACTCGGACATCATCGCCCGGTTGGGTGGTGACGAATTCGTCGTCCTGGCGACCGATACCGGGGAGACGGGGAGCGAGATCGTCGTCAATCGCCTACGGCGCGAGCTCTTCGAGCGGAATACGCGCGATGGCTATCCCTACCGGTTGTCGTTCAGTGTTGGGGCGGCGCGATTCGACCCCGAGGCGCCGCCGTCGATCGAGGAACTACTGGCGACCGCCGACGCGATGCTGTACGAACAGAAGAAGCACAAGCGGCAGACCGCCCCGTCGATGGCGTAGGCGCTTCATTTTGGCCTTGGCGCGGCGCATATTGGCCGCTCATGGCACCTACGCGAACGATTGCACTCGACGCACGGGCCGTGGCGCGGACGCTGCGCCGCATGGCCGACGAAGTCGTCGAGCTGTTTGACGGGACCGACGACCTGATCGTGGTGGGGATCCAGCGCCGTGGGGTCCAGCTGGCCGATCGCCTCGTCCAGATGATCAACGAGCGCGAGGGGGTGCAGATTCCCCGGGGCGCCCTCGACATCACGCTGTATCGCGACGACCTGCAGACGGTCGGGCCGCGCCCTGTGGTCGGGAAGACGCACCTTCCGTGGGCGCTCGACGGGAAGCGCGTGGTGATCGTCGACGATGTCCTGTACACCGGGCGGACGATTCGCGCCGCGCTCGATGAGCTGGCCGACTTCGGTCGCCCGGCGCGCATTGCCCTCGCCGTCCTCGTCGATCGCGGCGGGCGTGAACTCCCGATCCACGCGGATATCGTCGGGAAGACGATGGATGTTCCCCGCGGGGCGCGCATCGACGTGCTGGTTTCCGAGCTGGACGGCGAGGACGCGGTCGTCCTCGTCCCCGCGGAGGGCGAGTGAAGAGCCCCGACCTCGGCAAGGACCTGCTCGGGCTCGAGGAACTCTCGACCGCGCAGATCCAACTCCTGCTCGACACCGCCGAGCCGTTCAAGGAAATCTCGCTGCGGGCCATCAAGAAGGTCCCGACGCTGCGTGGCGCGACGATCGTGAACCTGTTCTTCGAGGCGTCGACTCGCACGCGGATCTCGTTCGAGTTTGCCGAGAAGCGCCTGTCTGCCGACACCGTGAATGTGGCGTCGAGCGGGTCGAGCGTCGCCAAGGGTGAAACGCTGGTCGATACGGCGCGCAACCTCGAGGCGATGAAGATCGACATGGTGGTCGTTCGTCACGGGTCGTCGGGGGCGGCCCGCTTCCTGGCCCAGCGCATCGAGTCGAACGTGATCAACGCCGGCGACGGGATGCACGAGCACCCCACGCAGGGCCTGCTCGACCTCCTGACGCTTCGTGACCACTTCGGGCGGCTGGACGGCCTCAGGGTGTGCATCTGCGGCGACGTGCTGCACTCGCGGGTGGCCCGCTCGAACATCTGGGGGCTGCGCAAGATGGGGGCCGAGGTGGCCATCTGTGGCCCGCGGTCGCTCCTGCCTAACGCGGTTGAGGCGCTGGGGGTGACGGTCTTCCGTCGTATCGAAGAGGCGATCGAGTGGGCCGACGCCCTGAACATCCTCCGGTTGCAGCTGGAGCGCATGCAGGCCGGCTACATCCCGTCGCTGCGCGAGTACAATCGCGTCTTCGGTGTTACACGCGAAAAGCTCGAGCGGGCCCCGCGCGACATCCTCATCATGCACCCCGGCCCGATGAACCGCGGCGTCGAGATCGACTCGGACGTCGCCGACGGCCCCCACAGCGTCATCCTCGATCAGGTGACCAACGGCGTCGCCGTCCGCATGGCCGTGCTGTACCTCCTGGCCGGCGGCAGCCCCGCCCTCGCCGAAGCCGCCAAAGGCTGACTCGTCCTCTCGTCTTCTCGTCTTCTCGTCTTCTCGTCTTCTCGTCTTCTCGTCTTCTCGTCTTCTCGTCTTCTCGTCTACTGAGAATCAATGAACGTCCTCCTCCGCAACGGCCGCGTCCTCGATCCCTCCTCCAACCTCGACGTAACTGGCGACGTGCTGGTGGTCGACGGCCGCATCGAGCACGCCGGGGCGCCGTTAGGCGAGGTGCGACGCGACGGCGACCTCACGGAGGTCGATTGTGCCGGCCAGATCGTCTCCCCGGGCTTCGTCGACGTGCATTGTCACCTGCGCGAGCCCGGGCGTGAGGACGTGGAGACGATTGCCACGGGGGCGCGTGCCGCGGCTGCCGGCGGCTTCTCCGCCGTCTGCGCAATGCCCAATACCGACCCGGTCACCGACAACCAGGCCGCCGTCGGCTTCATCATCCGCCAGGCGATGCGCGCCGCAGCGGCGCGCGTCTACCCGATCGGCGCGATCTCGGTGGGGCAGCGCGGCGAAGCGCTCGCCGAGTTCGGTGAGATGATCGGCGCCGGCGCCGTC
>DAIESF010000434.1 GCA_027346425.1 Gemmatimonadota bacterium
CGCACCGCCCAGCTCAGGTGCACGAAGTGCGGCTCGAGCGGTGCGTGCAGCGGGTACATCCCGATCTCGTTGGGGAGACGGTTCGACTTGCGCGTGTTGCACGACGAGCAGGCGGTGACGACGTTGGTCCACTCGTTCGAGCCGCCACGCGACAGCGGGATGAGGTGGTCGCGGGTGAGCGCCTCGCGAGGCTTGAGGTCGCTCCCCTGACGACCGCAGTACTGGCACTTGTACTGGTCGCGCGCGAACAGAAAGGTGTTGGTCACCTGACGACGGAACTTGCGCGGGACGTGGATGAACTTCGTCAGGCGAATGACGGCCGGTCGCGGAACCGTCAGTCGCTCGGAGCGCACGCTTCGCCCCTGCTCCGCCTCGACGATCTCGGCCTTGCCGTCGATCACGAGACGAAGCGCGCGCTTCAGGGGAACCATGGTGAGCGGCTCGAACGAGGCGTTCAGTGCGAGACAACCGACAATCACGCTGCCCTCCCTCACGGTAGGAATGCAAACTCCCGCCGGATGCACGGGCGGGAGTCGCGATGACACTATGGCACGACGATGCGGGACTCGGACCGCATGAGGTCCCGCCGCGCGACACGACAGGGCCTCCGTCTACTCGGAAAACCAAACACTTCGAAACAGTACGCCGCGAACGCCGGTGACGACATGGTTACCGGCTCATTGCGGCCGCGGGAACCGGGGTCAGCCAGCCGAACCGGTCGGCGAGGCGCCCCTTGGCGATTCCCATGAATTCGGACTGGATCTTCTTCGTGACCTCGCCCGGCGTCCCCTCGCCCACTTCCACGCGGTCCACCGAGCGGATCGGCGTGAGTTCGGCGGCGGTCCCGGTGAAGAACATCTCGTCGGCGATATAGAGCATCTCGCGCGGGATCTGCTGTTCGCGCACCTCGTATCCGAAGTCGCGCGCCAACGTCATCACGGTGTCCCGCGTGATGCCGTGCAGGATCCCCGATCCGACGCCCGACGTGTAGAGCACGCCGTCCCGCACAAGGAAGAGGTTCTCCCCGCTCCCCTCGGCGACGAAGCCGAACGAGTCGAGCATGATCCCTTCGCTGTATTCGTTCTGCTTCGCCTCGAGCTTGGATAGCTGCGAGTTGAGGTAGTTCCCTCCCGCCTTGGCGAGGGTGGGGAAGGTGTCGGGGGCCGCGCGGCGCCACGACGACACGCAGACGTCGACCCCCTTCTCCAGCGCCTCGTGGCCAAGGTACGTGGGCCACTTGTAGGCGATGATGAAGCACTCCACCGGGACGCCGACGGGATAGAACCCCATCTGCTGCCCCGTGCGCACGACGATCGGACGCAGGTAGCACTCGCGCAGGTCGTTGGCCGCGACGGTGTCGACCGTCGCCTGGACCAGGTCGTCGACCGAGTACCGCAGCGGCATGCGATAGATGCGCGCCGAGTCCAGCAGGCGCCGCATGTGCTCGCGCAGCCTGAAGACCGCGCCACCATTCGGCGTATCGTAGCAGCGGATCCCCTCGAAGACCGACGACCCGTAATGCACCACGTGAGACATCACGTGGAGGGTCGCGTCCTCCCAGTTCACGAGCTCGCCGTCACGCCAGATCTTGTCCGTACGACCGGACGACGCGTCCGCCATGCTGATCTCCGCTGGGTCCTTCCAAGGATAACGGGGGGAGACAAGCGGGGGGAAGGTGTTTCGCCCCCTCTCGCTACATCCCTTCCCCGTCGCGCCACGCCGAGAGCGCGGCGCCGGCCCTCCGTAACGCCTCGTGCGCGTCATGCGGAGGGGCGACCAGCCTCCCGTCCCGCACCCGTACCTCCCCGTCCACCAGCACCAGGAGCGCCTCGCGGCCAGCCGCCGCCCAGATGAGGGCGTCCTCGGGAGCGAAGGCCGGGACGGTGCGCGGTGACCCTAACGAGAAGGCGGCGACGTCGCCCCGCTTCCCCACTTCGAGCGTCCCGATCTCGCGATCCAGGCCGAGGGCGCGCGCCCCGCTCAGCGTGGCGAGCATGAGGGCGTCGGCGGCCGTGAGCACGTCGAAGCGGCGCGCCGCGACGCGCTGCATGAGGAGGGCGACGCGCCCCTCGTCGAGGATGTCCAGCCGGTTGTTGGCCGCGACCGAGTCGGTCCCGAGCCCCACTCGCACCCCGGCGGCCAGCAGGTCGAGCAGCGGGGCGATGCCGTGTCCAAGTTTGGCATTGGAGGCCGGGCAGTGGGCGACGGCACAATCGTGGTGCGCGATGCGCGCGATGTCGGGGGCAGTGGCGCGCACGCAGTGAATCAGGAGCGGGCGCGCGGCGAGCACACCGAGCCGATCGAGGAGCGCCACCGGCGAATCGGCGCGCGGGGCCACCGCGATCCCGCGCTCGCGCAGGCTCTCGGCGAACGCCCCCTCCCCATCGCGCACCAATCGCGACTCGGCTTCGCTCTCCGCCAGGTGCACGGCGAGGGGACGCCCGGCATCGGCCGCCAGTCGTGCCGCGGCCACGAACAGGTCGTCGCTCACGCTGTACGGCGCGTGCGGCGAGATCCCCAGGCGCACCCGCGAGGTCTCCCACTCGTGCAGCAGGGCAAGCCGCTCCCGCAACCCGGCCACCGCCCCCTCGCACTGCGCGGGATCGGGACCGAAGACTTCCTGGTACATGATCCCGCGCACCCCCATCTCCACCATCGCCTGCATCACCACTCCCGACTCGCACGTGTCCGCGTACGTGGTGATACCGGAAAGGAGTCCCTCGGCGATCCCTGCCTTGGCTGATTCGAGGAGAATCGCCGGTGTCAGCACCGCCCGGCGCGCCTTCGTGAGACGGACGATCCACGGGCGGAAGTCGAGCTCCTCGAGGAAGCCGCGCATGGCGGTGAGCTCGAGATGAGTATGCGCGTTGACCAGTCCGGGGAGGAGGACTGCATCTCCGAGATCGACCATCTCCGCCGGCGGGGCGTCACCGCGCCGTCCAATCCAGCTGATGCGTCCACTGTCGATCGTCACGGCGCCATCGGCGATTGGCGGAGTCGCGATCGGGACGACCCACCGCGCGGCGTAGGTCGCCATCAGCTCGCACGCCTCCCGCCGAGCCGAATCCCGGTCATCACGATTCGGGGATCTTGAACGGATTCGCCGTGTCGCCCTTGGCTTTTGTCGCGCCCCCCGGGGAGACGCGCGTCGCCGCATTGGCTCCCCGACCCGCAGAGTCACCGGGCATCGGGATGCGGAAGACGTCGGGAGAGATCCCGCCGCAGCCGTTGTCGCTTTCGGTCCCGGCCAGGAAATACTCGGAATAGATCCCGTTGGGACCGCACGCGTTCGCCGTCACGACCGACTCCGGGCGCGGCCAGTCCGGCGGAGCCGGCTTGCGGCGATAGACCTCCATCATGAGCTGCGTGAAGGCCGGGGCGGCGAGCCGCCCCCCCTGCGCATTCGCCATGATCTTTCTTGGCTTGTCGAAGCCCATCCAGACGCCGGCGACCAGGTCGGCGGTATAACCGACGTACCAGACGTCGGCTCCGTCGTTGGTGGTCCCCGTCTTTCCCCCCGACGGGACGCGGAAGCCGGCCCCCCACACGCTTCCCGCCGCGGTCCCGCGCTGCACCACATCCTTCATCATGTTCACCATCAGCCACGCCTCGCCGGGCGACAGCACCTGCGCCTTGGCTGGCTTCGGCTCCCAGATCACGTCGCCGTTCTGGTTCTCCACGCGGAGGATGGCGTTAGGCGCGACGCGCGAGCCGAGGTTGGCAAAGGCGGAATAGCTCCCGATGAGCTCGAGCGGGTAGACGTCGGCCGAACCGATGAAGATCGACGGGTACGGGGGAATCGGCGTGGTGATGCCGAAGCGGCGGGCCTCGTCGATCACCGCCTGCTCGCCGAGTTCCATGCCGACGCGGATGGCCACCAGGTTGCGCGACTGTGCGAGGCCGCGACGCATCGACATCGCCCCCTCGAACTTCATGTCGTAGTTCTGCGGAGTCCACAGCGAGCCGTCCACTTGCGGGAGAGAGACCGGGAGATCCTCGACGGACGTGGCCGGGGTGCGCCCGTTCTGCACGGCGGTCGCGTAGACGATCGGCTTGAAGGTCGAGCCGGGCTGGCGCAGCGCCTGGGTGGCGCGGTTGAACTTGGAGTCGTCGAAGTCGCGCCCGCCGATCATCGCCCGCACGGCGCCGGTGCGCGGATCGAGCACGACGACAGCCCCTTGGATATACGGCGACTCGGCGCTCGCAGCGTCGTCGCGGTCCGCGCTGCGGGCCACGTACTGTTCGTAGGTCTGGTGCCCCCACTTCCCGAACTTCCCGCTCTCGATGGCACGCAGCTGCCCCTCGAGGGCGCGATCGGCCGCTGTCTGGATGTCGAGGTCGAGGGAGGTGTAGACCTTGAGCCCCTCGTCATAGAGGCGGGCCCCGAACTTCTTCTCCAGCTGCTGGCGCACCCACTCCACGAAGTAGGGAGCCACGTCGCCGGACTCGACGCGCCGCGCCAGCTGCAACGGATAGGCCTTCGCGAGCGAGGCGTCGGCATCGCTCACCGCGCCGCTGCGCCGCATCAGCTCGATGATCGTGTTGCGTCGCTGGATCGCGCGCTCCGGGAAGCGGCGCGGATTGTACCGTCCGGGGGCCTTCGGCATCGCCGCCAGCGTCGCCGCCTCGGCCACGTTGAGATCGCGCACCCGCTTGCCGAAGTACCGCTGCGCCGCCGTCTCCACGCCATACGCCCCGCTCCCCAGGTTGATCTGGTTGAGATAGAGCTCGAGGATCTTGTCCTTCGAATAGCTACGCTCGATCTCACGGGCGACGCGCGCTTCCTTGATCTTCCGGATGAGCGACTTCTCGCGCGAGAGGTGCTCGGGAAAGATGTTGCGCGCCAGCTGCATTGTGATGGTCGAGAACCCTTCCTTGAAATAGCCGGCCCGCAGGTTGGCCAGCACCGACCCGGGGACGCGAAGCCAGTCGATCCCCGAGTGCGTGTAGAAACGCCTGTCCTCGGTGATCACGAACGCGTCGCGCACGACCTTGGGGATGTCCTGGATGCGGACGAGGGTGCGCCGTTCGAGCCCGAGCTCGGCGACGAAGCGCCCGTCAGCCGCGAACAGCTTGGAGGTCTGCTTCGGCTGGTACGCCTCGAGGACGGCGATCGACGGGCACCGGTTCCCCCGACAGATCAGGGCCCACATCCCGTACGCCCCACCGACCCCGGCCGCCACCACGAAGACCGTGCCTAGCGTGAGCGCGCGCGTCAGGCGCGGATGACGCTTGAACCACGAAAAGCGGGAGGTCCGGGAAGAACGGGGCGACGGGCTCGGCATGCGGGAGATTCGGGGACGGCGTGACGACGACCTGCCCTGATACACCCGAGCGCTCGTGTCGGCCAAGAGGGTCGGCGCCGGAAGCTAACGACCGCTCCGG
>DAIESF010000474.1 GCA_027346425.1 Gemmatimonadota bacterium
GCTCCTGAATCGCCTGCTCTACGCCGACACCAAGACGTACCTGCACGAGTTGCTCATGAAGCAGGACCAGATGAGCATGGCGGCGTCGATCGAGAGCCGCGTCCCCTTCCTCGACCACCCGCTGGTCGAGTTCGCGGCCGCCCTCCCCCTGCGCATGAAGCTGCGGGGCGTCACGACCAAGTACATCCTGCGCGAGGCGATGAAGTCGTCGCTCCCGCCGGAGATCCTCAGTCGCAAGAAGATGGGGTTCCCGGTCCCGGTCGGCACCTGGTTCGCGGGCCCCTTCCGCCACGTCATCGACGAGTTCGTCCTGTCGCCTCGGGCCGCGGCGCGTGGACTCTTCGACATGAACGCCGTCTCCAGCATGGCCGACCGCCACTTGCGTGGCGAGCAGAAGCATGACCAACGCCTCTGGGCACTCGTCAATCTGGAGATCTGGCAGCGCATCTTTCTCGATGGCGAGCCGGTCGAGTCCATCTCGCTGGTCCGCTGAGCGCGCCACGTCCCGACATGCATATTCTCTGGCTGAAGACCGAATTGCTCCACCCCATCGACAAGGGGGGGAAGATCCGGACATACCAGACGCTGAAGCACCTCAAGTCGCGGCACGAGGTCACCTACCTCTGCCTCGATGACGGGACGGCGGCGGCCGACGCCGAGGGGCGCGCCGAGGAGTACTGTCACGCCCTCATCCGCGTTCCATTCGCTGCGCCGGCCAAGGGGACGGGCGCCTTCTACGCCGACCTGGCGCGCAACGTCGTTTCCGCGCTCCCGTATGCCGTGGCCCGCTACCGGTCACCGGCCATGCGCGAGGCCATCCGGCGCGCGGTGCGCGAGCGCGCGGTCGATCTGGTCATCTGCGACTTCCTGACCCCGTCGATCAACGTCCCCGACGAGCTCGGGGTCCCGACGCTCCTCTTCCAGCACAACGTCGAGGCGGCGATCTGGGAGCGACATGCGACGGTGGCCGAACACCTGGTGAAGAAGGCATACATGCGCGAGCAGTGGCGCCGCATGCGCGCCTTCGAGCGCCACGAGTGCCGGCGCTTCGACCATGTCATCGCGGTGTCGGAGGCCGATCGCGATGTCTTTCGTGACGACTACGGAGTCACCTCGGTGAGCGCGGTCCCCACGGGGGTCGATACCGACTTCTTTCGCCCCTCCGGGGCCGTCCCGGTGCGAGCGCACGAGATCGCGTTCACCGGGAGCATGGACTGGATGCCCAACGAGGACGGGATCGCCTGGTTCGTGCAGGAGGTCCTGCCGCTCGTCAGGCGCGAACTCCCCGACGCGTCGCTGTCCATCGTTGGCCGTAACCCTACGCCGGGGGTACGGGCGCTCGCCAGCGCGGCGCCTGGGATCGAGGTCACGGGGACCGTCCCCGACATCCGCCCCTATCTCGAGCGCGCGGCGGCGATCATCGTCCCGCTGCGCGTGGGGGGCGGGACCCGCCTCAAGATCTTCGAGGCGATGGCGATGGAGCGGGCGATCGTCTCCACCACCATCGGTGCCGAGGGGCTCCCCGTGACCGACAAGACCGACATCCGCATCGCCGACGATGCCGCCGGCTTCGCCTCGGCCATCCTCGACCTCCTGCGCGATCCCGAGCAGGCGGCGCGCATCGGCAAGGCGGCGGCACGACAGGTGCGAGAGCACTTCGGCTGGCAGGGGGTGACCGAGCAGTTTGCGGCCGCCTGTGTGGCGACGGTCGAGCAGGTGCAGCACCAGCGCATGGCGGGACACGCCGCCTGACCGTCAGGCCATCCGGTCTGCGGCGACGGTGCCCCGGGGCAATGAACACGACACTGAGAAAATGACTTCACGCATCAGCGTTTTCGGATTGGGCTACGTCGGCTGCGTCTCGGCGGCCTGCTTCGCCAAGGAAGGGCACGAGGTGGTCGGCGTGGACGTGAACCCGTCCAAGGTCGACATGATCAACACGGGGGTGGCCACCATCGTCGAGCACGGGATCGGCGAACTGGTGGCCGAGATGCGTGCCAGCGGGCGGCTGCGCGCCACCACCGACGTGCGCGAGGCGGTCCTGGCGAGCGACATCTCGCTGGTGTGCGTCGGGACCCCCAGCAAACCCAATGGCGCGCTGGAACTCGGCTACGTCGAGCGCGTCTGCGAGCAAATCGGCGAGGCGCTCAAGGACAAGACGTCGCGCCACACGGTGATCATCCGCAGCACCGTCCTTCCCGGGAGCACGCACGGGGTGGCCGTTCCCGCGCTCGAGCGGGCATCGGGAATGAAGGCCGGGACCGACTTCGGCGTCGGGATGAACCCGGAGTTCCTGCGCGAAGGGAGCTCGATCAAGGATTTCTACGATCCCCCCTTCACCGTGATCGGCACCGAGGATGAGCGGACGGCCGAGGCGGTGAAGGACCTGTATGCGACGATCAACACGCCGTTCCACGCCGTGGCCACTGGAGTGGCCGAGATGCTGAAGTACGCCTGCAACTGCTTCCACGGCCTCAAGGTCGCCTTTGCCAACGAGATCGGGAACGTGGCCAAGTCGTTAGGCGTGGACAGCCACGAGGTGATGCGCCTGTTCTGCCTGGACACCAAGCTCAACATCTCGCCGGCGTACCTCAAGCCGGGCTTCGCCTTCGGCGGCTCGTGCCTCCCGAAGGATCTGCGCGGGCTCACCTACCGCGCCCGCACGCTCGACATCGAGACGCCGGTGCTGGCTGCGACCATGGCCAGCAACCAGCTGCAAATCGCCCGCGCCTACGACCTGGTCGCGGCCGCCGGGCGCAAGCGCGTCGGCGTCCTCGGCCTCGCCTTCAAGTCGGGGACCGACGACCTCCGCGAGTCGCCGATGGTGACGCTCATCGAGAAGCTCATCGGGAAGGGCTTCGAGATCACGATCTACGATCGCGACGTCCGCAGCGCGAGCATCATCGGCTCGAATCGCGAGTACATCGAGCGCGAGATCCCGCACATCTGGGAGCTGATGCGGGCCTCGGTCGACGAAGTGCTCGACGGGGCCGAGGTCGTCGTGATCGGCAACGGCTCGGCCGAGTTCCGGGAAATCGAGCCGCGCGTGCGCGCCACCCAGCGTGTCGTGGACCTCGTGCGCATCTTCGGCAACAAGGTGTCGGACGGCTCCACCTACGAGGGGATCAGCTGGTAGGTGGGACGACCAGACGGGAGCGGCGAGACGGGAGGCGGGGGAGATGCGCCCGATGGGCGCATCCGGGTAGCGTACTGCCTCGACACCTTTGATGCGGGTGGGACGGAGTTGAATGCGGTGCGAACGGTCGAACAGATCGACCGATCGCGCTTCGACGTGTCGTTCGTCGTCCTCTCGGACCGCGGGGCGCTGGCGCAGCGCGCGCGCGATGCCGGCGTCCCGATCCACGTCTTTCCGCTCGGGGGCTTCTTCACGCTCCAGAGCCTCCGCGCCGGGCGCGCACTCGTCAGGCACCTGCGCCAGCAGCGGGTGGATGTCCTGCACGCGCACGACATCTACTCCAACATCTTCGCCGTCCCCTGCGCGCGCATTGCCGGCGTCCCGATGGTGATCGCCAGCCGACGCTGGTGGCACGCGGCCAACCGTCGGGTGTACCTGGCGCTCAACCGCGTCACCTATCACCTGGCGCACCGTGTCCTGGCCAATTCCGCGTCGGTCGGGCAACTCGTCGCCCGCGAGGGAGTGAGGGAGAATCGCATCGTCGTCGTGCCGAACTTCGTCGAGGACTACGCCTTCGAGCGTCCCGCCGAGGACGTGCTGGCGACCTGGCGTGTCGAGCTGGGCATTGCACCTGACGATGAGGTCGTCGGGATCATTGCCAACCTGCACGCCGTCAAGGACCACGCGACGCTGCTACGCGCCTTCCCGGCGATTCTCGCCGAGCGCCCGCGTGCGCGCCTCGTGCTGGTCGGTGACGGCGCCGAACGCCAGGCCCTCGAGGCGCTCGCCGCGGCGCTCGGGGTGGCCGATCGCGTCGCCTTCGCCGGACGCCGCCCGCAGCACCCCACCATGCACTGGCTCTTCGACGTCTCCGTGCTCTGCTCGCTCGGCGAGGGATTCCCAAACTCGGTGGTGGAGGCGAGGGCCGCCGCGCGACCGCTGGTGGTGACCGCCGTGGGCGGAGTCCCCGACGTGGTGGTCGAAGGTGAAACGGGGTTCATGGTCCCGCCGTCTGACCCTGCCGCGCTGGCGGGACGCATCGTGGAGCTGCTGCGCGACCCCGTGCTTCGCGCCCGCATGGGTGCGGCGGGCGCTCGCCGGGCCCGCGAGGTCTTCCATGCGCCGCGCGTCATCCAGCGTCTGCAGTCATTGTACGAGTCGTTCCTCAGCGTCGCGTCGCGTCGTTGAGCCCGCTCCGCCGCCCTGGGTGTGCGCGGCGTCATAGGGCGCGCGCGACACCGTGTCGCGACGGCGCAACGTTGCTGCCTCGGCCGATCATGGTAGCTTGGGGTACCATTTCGCGCGTGCCGCCGTCCGCGTGACCGCCTCGCGTCGGGGGACCGCTCCCCGCGGGTGTCGTTCGATGGTTCGAGTGCGTTTTCCCATAGTGGCCATAGAAATGAGAGCACGGCTGAACGGATCGCGGCGCCTGCTGCTGGCCATCGTTGGGGTGGCCGTCGCATGTGGCGGAAGCGATGGGCCCTCCTTGTCGGTGCAGCCTCCCGACCCCACCCCCGTGGTCAAGCCCGCCGCGGTGTCCGTCACCTTCGATTCATCGTACGTGCGGGCGGGGAGCACGGTGACGGCCAAGGCGACCGCGCTGGACGCCAGCGGCGCGGCGATGACGGGGGTGTCGAGCGCACAGTGGTCGGTCGAGGGAACGCCCGGCGTGGCGACGATCTCCCAAACAGGGACGGTCACCACCCTTGCCGCGGGGGTGGCGGTGATCGTCGCGCGGATCGACGGGGTCCGTGGCGAGAATGCAATCGTGGTGCGCCCTGCCGGCTCGCTGGCGCAGGTCGTGGTGCGGCTCGATTCGAGTTCGCTCCTCGTTGGTTCTTCGACCGCCGCGCACGCGGTGCAGCTCGACTCGGCCGGCGAGGTGGTCACATCGCGTCCCGTCACCTGGAGCCTGCGCGGGACCGCTGGTGTCGCGACGATCTCCGCGATCGGCGTGGTCACCGCCATCGCGCCGGGGACGGTGACCGTCGTGGCCAATGCAGGCGGGGTGGAGGGCGAAGCGCAGCTGCAAGTGGTCGCGCCCTCGACCGCGCCGGTGGCGCGGGTCGTGGTGACCCTCGACGCCCCGACGGTGGCGGTGGGGCGCTCGACGCAGGCGCGCGTCCAGGCGCTCGATGCGGCGGGCAAGGTGCTCGTCGGGAAGTCGGTCGCCTGGTCCATGGCGCCAGGGAGCGTGAGCGCCACGGTGTCGTCGACCGGACTGGTCACGTCCGTTGCCGTGGGATCGGCCAGCGTCGTCGGGACTGTGGACCAGGTCACTGGGTCAGCGACGCTCACGATCGTCGATTCCGGCTCCACGTCGGGGCTCGTGCAGCTTCCGACGCTCCCCCGCGACTCCGTG
Source organism: Gemmatimonadota bacterium (assembly GCA_027346425.1). Taxonomy (GTDB): domain Bacteria; phylum Gemmatimonadota; class Gemmatimonadetes; order Gemmatimonadales; family Gemmatimonadaceae; genus SCN-70-22. Next base: position 5,499 of record DAIESF010000474.1, read on the forward strand.
GTGCTCAGCTACCCCACCGTGCGGGGGCGCACGTGGACGGTGAAGGCGGGTGACAACCTGCAGAACGCGCTCAACGCGGCCCAGCGCGGCGACGAGGTCGTGCTGCAGGCGGGCGCCACCTTCACAGGGAACTTCATACTCCCGACAAAGCCTGGGACGGCGGCCGACGGCTGGATCCTCGTGCGTTCCGACATGCAGACTGCCCTCCCGCCTTTCGGAGCGCGGGTGGGGCCGGCCAACGCGTCGTTGATGCCGCAGCTTCTGACCATAAATGCCAGCGCGGCGTTGCAGACGGCGAGCGGGGCGAGCGGCTGGTGGGTCACCGGGCTCGAGATGACCATCGCGTCCAGCTTCACTGCGGTCAACTACGGGCTGGTCCTCCTCGGCGACGGGTCATCGAAGCAGAATTCCCTCGCCCTCGTGCCGAGTGACATCGTGCTCGACCGAGTCTACATCCATGCCCAACCCACCGTCGGGACGAGTCGGTGCGTCGGGCTCAACTCGGCCCGCACCGCGATCGTCGATTCCTATCTCGATCACTGCCACCTCAAGGGGTACGACTCGCAGGCCATCGCGGGATGGAACGGCCCGGGACCGTTCCGCATCGAAAACAATGCGCTGTACGGTGCGGGGGAAAACGTCATGTTCGGCGGATCCGACCCCGCCATCAGGGATCTCATCCCGAGCGACATCATCTTCAGGCGGAACCACGTCTACACGCCGGCCACGTGGAAGTCGGTGTGGACCAAGAAGAATCTCTTTGAGACGAAGAACGTCCAGCGCCTCCTGATCGAGGAGAACGTCTTCGACGGGTCGTGGGCCGACGCGCAAGTCGGGTTCGCCTTCGTATTCAAGAGCGCGAACCAGGGCGGGGGGTGCACGTGGTGCGCCTCGCGCGATATCACGTTCCGCTATAACCTCGTGCGCAACGTCGGCGCCGGCTTCAACCTCGCGGCTCGCGAGGGGAGTAGTCCCTATCCCGTCGGCGAGCTGATGACCCGCGTCCTCATCGACAACAACGTGATGGAGAACGTCGACGTGGCGCCCTACTCGGGCGTTGCCTCTGTGGTGCAGGTCCTGAACAACATTTCGCACCTCACGATCCAGAGCAACACCTTTACTTCACCGTCATCCTCGCAGGGGCAATTCCTGAACCTCGGGACCAACCCCGCAGCGACGTCATTCAGCTTCACGCGCAACATCGTGTCGCTCATGAAGTACGGGTTGTTCGCTTCGGGGCTCGGTGCCGGGACCCCAGCGTTGCAGGCCATTCGCGCTCCGCTCGAGTACAAGGACGTCGTGGTCATCGCCGCCCAACGGCCGTCGGTCGCGTATCCGCCGACCACCACGTTTGTCACGTCGTTGACAGCGGCGCAGGCGCTCCCGAACATGGGAGCCGATGAGGCGCGTGTCCGCGCGGTTGCGCAGGTGGTCGTCCTTCCGTAAGCTCCCTGCTTCGACAAGGACGACCGCCCCACTCGATTGCCCGATTCTCGACGCGCGTCAGCGCCAGTTTTCGTGGTCGGGTCGCCCCGCTCCGGGACGACCCTCCTGTACCACATGCTCCTGTCGGCGGGACGCTTCGCGCGTTACCGGGCGGAGACCCACGTATTCAAC
>DAIESF010000476.1 GCA_027346425.1 Gemmatimonadota bacterium
GCGCCAGTCACGCTGCCGAGGGTCTCCGAGCTCACGATCGACCCGTCGCTCTTCCTCTTCACGTTGGTGGTCGCGACGCTGGCGGCGGTCCTCACCGGGATTCTCCCAGCGCTGCAGGCAACGCGCGTGCTGCCGGCGGACGAACTGAAGGAAGGGGCGCGCGGCGCGACGGTTGGTGGTGCTCGGCTCCGCTGGCGACAGGGACTGGTCAGCGCCGAGGTGGCACTCGCCGTCCTCCTTGTGGTCGGTGCCGGCCTCATGGTGCGCAGCGTGCGCAACCTCCTCTCGATCGATCCCGGCTTCTCCTCGCGCGGGGTGCTGACGATGCAGCTGTCGACCCCCTCCACCTGGTACGGTGACTCGGCGCGCGTGGCCGCTTTCTGGGACGAGCTGCAGCGCAACGTGTCGCGGCTCCCCCAGGTGAAATCCGTCGGTGCGGTGCGCCTCCTCCCGCTCGCCACCGAGATGGGTGACTGGGGACTCCGGGTCGAGGGCTACACCCCGCCGCCGCGCACTGGGACTCCCGGCGACTGGCAGGTGGTGACCCCCGGCTACTTCGAGACGCTCGGCTTGCGGCTGACGGCGGGACGCTTCTTCGACGGGCGTGACGGGTTGCGGGCGCCGCTGGCGATGATCGTCAACAAGCGATTCACCGAGCTGTACCTGGCGGGGCGCGCCCCGCTGGGAGTGCGGGTCCGTATCGGTAGGAGTCCCGACTCGCTCACCTACACCATCGTCGGGGTGGTTGACGACGTACGACACAACGCCCTCACGCGCGAAGTGAAGGCGCAGTTCTACGCCCCGCTGGCCCAGTTCGCCCGCGCCCCCGGAAACACGATGCGCACGATGAACCTCGTGGTCCGCACCGACGGGGACCCGCGCGCCCTCATCACCCCGGTGCGCCGCCTCATCAACGAGGCCGACCCGCGCCTCCCCGTCTCTGATGTGCGCACCCTGGACGACGTGGTCCGCAACTCCATCGCCGCCCCACGCTTCGCGATGCAGTTCCTGGGCATCTTCGGGGCGATTGCCCTCACGCTCGCGGCGATTGGAGTGTACGGCGTGGTCTCGCAGGTCGTGGCCCTGCGCGAGCACGAGTTCGGCATCCGCGCGGCGCTGGGGGCGCGGCCGCTGCAGCTGATCGGCTTGTCGCTGCGCGGCGGAATGCAGCAGGTGGCGGTCGGCGTCGCCGTTGGAGTGATCGCGTCGCTCGCGGCCACCCGCCTGATGCGCGGGCTCCTCGAGGGTGTCACCCCCACCGACCCCGTCACCTTCGCCACCGTGGTGGTGGTCACGGGGGGAGTGGCTCTCCTTGCCAGCGCGATTCCCGCGCGGAAAGCGGCGCAAGCGAATCCGGGGGTGGTGCTGCGTAGCGACTAGTCGCTGGAGGGGAGCGCCTCGCCCGAGGGGCAACTTTCCGATCCCTCGCCCCGCCGAGTTCATGCGGATGTGTGCAAGTCGCCACCGGTCGCAACGTCTCCTGAGCAGACCCATTCAGGACACGATCATGCGCGACCGACTCTCTGGTACCCGTTCGCTTCCGCCTCGCCACAGCACGAACACCGCAGCACTCACAACGGCACATGCCGGAGAACGGTCGCTGCCACGCGCGCGCCGCCTCCTGCGCCTGCTGTGGGCGCTCGCCACCGCTTCCGCGGCGCTCCCGTTGCTCGTGGAAGGCCAAGGGCGCCTCATCGCCCGCCCCTGCACGCCGCCGCCCCCCCCACGCTGCCGCCCCGACGCCGACTGCGTCGTTCCGGTCCAGGTCGCGTGTGGCCCGACACTGGTTCGCCTCGCCAGCGACGCGAAGATCGCCCTCGCCGAACGCGTTCTGCGCTACGAAGTGACCGAAGTCTTCAAGAACACCGGGCGCAGCGTGGCCGAGGCGGACTACATATTCCCGCTCCCGCCAGGTGCAGCGTTCGAGGACCTCAAGCTCTCGATCAACGGTGAACTGGTTGCCGGAGAAACCATGTCGGCCGACAAGGCGCGCGGGATCTACGAAGAGATCGTCCGGCGCCAGCGCGATCCCGCGCTCGTGGAATGGATGGGGAGCGGGATGCTGCGCGCCCGCATCTTCCCGATCGCCCCGGGCGAGGAGAAGAAAGTCGTGGTGCGCTACCAGAGCGTGGCCGAGCGTGAAGGCGATGCCCTGCGCATCGACTACCGCCGCGGGACCGACCCCAACGGGACGGGTGCGTTGGCCGGCAGCGGGCGGGGGCTCGCCCGCCGCGACTCCGCGAACGACGCGCGCCGCGGCGAGGATGGCGAGTGGTCGCACGTCCGCTTCGTCTATCAGCCCGGGCCGAACTACGGTGAGGCATACTCGCCGACGCACACGCTGCGCACACGCGACGAGGGACGACTCCGCCAGGTGGAAGCGCGCGGGAGTGCGTCCGACGTGACGATCCTCCTTCCGCTCCGCCGCGCCAACTCGGCGGCGCTGAGCGTTTTGGCCCACGCGCCGAACGACGAGCGGGGCTTCGCACTCATCACGATCACGCCACCGGCCACCACGCGCCGCAGCGTCCCCCGCGACCTCACCTTTGTGGTCGACGTGTCGGGGTCGATGGCGGGTCGAAAGCTCGATCAGGCCAAGTCGGCAGGGCGCGCCCTCCTCGAAACACTGCGCCCCGACGATCGCTTCCGCATCATCGACTTCTCGACCGACGTGCGCGCCTTTCGCGACGGCTGGACGGCGGCGACGCGCGACAATCTCGACGAGGCGCGTCGCTATCTCGACGCGTTGAGGGCCGAGGGGTCGACAAACATCTCGGGAGCGCTCGAGGAGGCGCTCGACGAAAGGCGCGCGGGCGACCGGCTTCCCCTCGTCGTCTTCGTCACCGACGGCGAGCCGACGGTGGGCGAGCGCAACGCCGACCGCATCGCCGAGATGGCGGCGCGCCGCCGCGGCGACGCTCGGCTTTTCTCCGTTGGGGTCAGTGCCGATGTCAACGCGACCCTGATCGAACAGCTGGCGGTCGAGGGACATGGGACGGCGCACTTCGTGCGCGACAGCGAGTCGGTGGAACGCGTCGTGTCGCTCCTCGGCCGCCGCCTCTCGTCTCCAGTTCTCACCAACGTCAGGCTCCGCGCCAATGGCGTGCGCCTCTCGCAGGTGCTCCCTGCGGGCGCACTCGACGTCTTCGCCGGGCAGGACCTGGTGATCCTCGCCCGCTACGAGGGTGCCGGCGTGGCAACGTTGCGCCTGGAAGGCGAGTCGGTCGACGGTCCGGAAACCTGGTCGACGCGCGCCACCTTTCCCGAGCGCACGCGCGACAATCCGTTTGTCGCCCGCCTGTGGGCGGCCCAGCGGGTGGGGTGGCTCGCTGCCGAGAAGCGGAAGCGGGGTGGCACGTCCGAAATGGACGCCGAGCTCAAGTCGTTAGGCGAGCGCTACGGGATCCCGACGGAATTCTCGTCATACCTGGTGGTCGAGCCAGGGATGAGCGTCGCCAACGGCCAGCGCGCCGCGGGGCAGGGAGTCACCTTGCAGGACGTGGTGACCACGGGGGCCGCGATCTCCTCATCCGACGCCCGCCGCACGATGAGCAAGGAGAAGCGCGGGGTCGCCGGCGGGAACGCCGCGGTTCCGGCACCGGCTGCACGCCCGGCGCCCAGCGAGAGCGAGGCGCGGTTCGAGGCGGCCAAGGCGGCCGCCGCCCAGCGGGAGGCCAAGTCGGTCGCCGAGCTGGATGCCGCCGACGATCGTGCCGGCGCCGCCAATTCGCAGCGGCGTGTCGCCAACCGGCTCTTTACCCTCGTCAACGGGGTATGGACGGATGCACGTTACACCCCAACCATGCGCACCGTGACCGTGAAGCCCTTCTCCCCCGCCTATTTCGCCCTGGTCCAGCGATTCGGTGAACTCGCCGCGCCGTTCGCACTCGGCGACCGGGTGATCGTGGCGGGGCGAACGGTGGCTGTCGCCCTCGCGGCGCACGGGGCGGAGCGGCTCGACGCGTCGGCACTCGACTCGCTGGCCCGCGACTGGTAGCCACGGCTCGCACGCCCATGCGCGACGACGAGATGGAGCGACTGTTCAAGCAGTACCACGTGCCGCTGGTGCGTTACCTCACGCGGCGGCTGGGGGACCGCGACTGGGCCGAGGAGGTCGCGCAGGAGACGTTCCTGCGCGCCCTCCGCCAGGAG
>DAIESF010000477.1 GCA_027346425.1 Gemmatimonadota bacterium
TCAGGTGCACAGCCACCACGGCCGTCTGGAGGTTGGTCGAGTCGTCGTAGCGCTGCTTCCAGGGCGCCACGATGTCCACTACATGCTGCAGGATGGTCACGCGCGTATCTCCTCGTCGGTTGGAATGATCAGTCTTTCCAGAACCACATGAGCCCAGTCCCAACCGTCGCCACCGCCATAGATCCCAGGGCAACGTTGCGATGGGTGAGGGCGTCGTTGCGCGAGCCGCTGGCGCGACTGGCGAGCGCCCCGGTGGCGACGAAGCCGGCATCGGAGGCGAGCATCAACAGGGTGTGCACCGTGCGTCGGGTGCGCCCGTTCGGGTCGTTGCGCGACTCCCACCAGTTCCACCCGCCCGTGATCGTATTGATCCCGAAGAGCGCCGTCACACCGCCGGCCACCACGCCGTGCAGGTTGCGCGCGCTCGGCGTCGAGTTGTCGAGGAGGCGTTGCCCAAGAATGTACTCCGCCCCAAAGAGCGGCAGCATGGTATAGCTGGCCAGGCGATGGATGGTGAGACGCGTGGCATAGGCGTCACTGTATTCCACCGCCTTCGGTCGCCTCCCGATGGTGTCGGGCGTCGCAACGGGCAGGCTCGCAAAGGGCGAGGGGAGCCGGCGAGGGGCCCCCGCCGTACTGACAGGCGTGCCGACCGGTGTGCTGACCGGTGTGCTGTCGGCCGGCGCGAGCGCGAGCGTTGAGGCGAGGAGGAGGAGCGCGACCATGAGGGAAGGGCGAGGGGGCGACGGCGCGGCGTCGCGCGCCGCTCCGTGCGTGACGTCGAGGAGGAGACACGCCGGTGCATGGCCTTCCCTGACAGCGCCCCGCGCCTCGTCCGTGATCGGACGAGGTGTGTTAATCCCCCGTTCAGGTGCAGCTGGCGCCTCGGCGGCGCCAGCAGAACCTAACGAGACCCTCACAGTGCTGGCGGCGACCTGGCCACCCCGCCGAAGGCAACCCGCTCGGCGCCGGCATGCCGGCGGCGGAGCGCCGCCGCCGGACCACCGCCAGCCCGACCTGGCGTCGCGAGGCTACCGGCTCGCCTCCGCAATGCACGCGTCGAGCATCGCCATCCCGCGATCGATGTCCACCGCGTCGATCACCAGCGGCGGCGCCAGGCGCAGCGCGCTCTTCCCCGCGCCTAACAAGAGCAACCCGCGCGAGAAGGCGAGTTCGACGATCCGGTGCACGAGGTCGCCATCGGGTTCGCGTGTGGCGCGGTCCTTCACGAATTCGATCCCGACCATCAAGCCCACGCCTCGTACGTCGCCGATGCACGGGTGCTTCTCCATCAGCGCCCGTGCCCCGGCCAGCAACCGCTCGCCCTGCACTGCGGCATTGGCCATCGCCCCCTGCTCCACCACGTCGAGCGTGGCCAGTGCCGCCGCGCAGCACACCGGGTTCCCGCCGAACGTCGACCCGTGCGCCCCGTTCTGCCATCGGTCCACCGTCTCGCGCACGATCATCGCGCCGATCGGCATTCCCGATCCCAACCCCTTGGCGGTGAGGAGGACGTCCGGCTCCACGCCCTCGTGCTCGCAGGCGAACATCTTCCCGGTGCGCCCGATCCCGCTCTGGATCTCGTCGAAGACGAGGAGGATGCCGTACCTGTCGCAGAGGGCGCGCAACTCGCGCAGGAAGCCCGGCGGCGGGACGACGTAGCCCCCCTCACCTTGGATGGGCTCGACGAAGATCGCCGCCACGTCGTGCGGGTCGAGGTGACGCGCGAACAGGTCGTTCTCGATCGACGTCACGCAGCCGTTGGTGCATGCCGGCTTGTCGGCGCAATGGCGGCAGCGGTAGCGATAGGCGTAGTCAACATGGTGCACGTCGGGGAGAAGCGGGCCGAAGCCCGCGTGCTGGCGCGCCTTGCTCGAGGTCAGGCTCACCGCCCCGGTGCTGCGTCCGTGGAACGCCCCCTTGAAGGCGATCATCGCCGTGCGGCGCGTCGCATATCGCGCCAGCTTGATCGCCCCTTCGGTGGCCTCGGTCCCCGAATTGGTCAGGAAGACGCGCTTCCTGGTCGGCCCCGGCGCCACTTTCGCCAGCCGCTCGCACAGCGCCGCCATCCCCTCGTAATAGAAGTCGCTCCCGCAGATGTGCAGGAAGTTGGCGGCCGCATCCTGGATCGCCGTTACCACACGTGGGTGCCCGTACCCGGTCGAAGCCACCGCAATCCCCGCCATGAAGTCGAGAAAACGGTTGCCGTCGATGTCCTCCACCATCACCCCGTCGCCGCGGGCGATCGCCAGGGGGTACTCCTTGATGTAGCAGTGCGAGGTCCACGCGGCGTCGCGGTCGACGACGGCCTTGGCCTTCGGGCCCGGCGGGGGGACGACGATCTTCGGGTAGTCGCGGTCGGTCATGGCACTCGGCTCAATCGATGATGGTGCGCAACGCGCGGGAGAAGCGCTCGACGATCTCGTCGATCTCCCCCTCGGAAATGACAAAGGGCGGGGCCAGCATCGCCAGGTCGCCGTTGACCCCGTCGGCGTGGCCGACGTTCGGCCAGACGATGAGTCCCGCCGCCTGCGCGGCGGCGGTGAATCGCTCCGCGAACCTCGCGGAACGCGGAAAGGGGGTCCGGCTGGCAGTATCGGCGACGAACTCCACCCCGGCCAGGAGCCCGCGCCCGCGCACGTCGCCGACACCAGGAAGCGCGCGCAGGCGTTGCAGCTTGTCGTGGAAGATGGGAGCGATGCGGGCGCAGCGTTCCACCAGCTGGTGTTGCGCCAGGTAGTCGAGCGTGGCCACCCCGGCGGCGCAGGTCACCGCATGATGAGAGAATGTCTGCGCGTGCATCAGGTAGCCGCTCCCCTGGGCGAGCGGCGCGACGATTTCGTCGCGCGCCAGCACCGCGCTCACCGGAGCGTACCCCCCGCTGATCCCCTTGCCTAACGTGAGGATGTCCGGGACCACCCCCGCCTGGGCGATCGCCGTCCACGTCCCGGTTCGCCCGGCCCCGCACAGCACCTCGTCGGCGACCAGGAGGACGTCATGCCTGGTGCAGATGTCGCGCACGGTGCGCAGGTAGCCCTCGCGCGGAACGTTGGCCCCGGTCGAACTCCCCCCCACCGGCTCGAGGATGAAGGCGGCGACATGCTCGCTCCCCTCATCGAGAATCGCCGCCTCCAGCGCCGCGCCGGTGCACGCCGGACAGTCGGCCGCCCCGTTGCAGCTGCAACGATAGCCGTACGGCGCCGGAATCCGCCGCACGTCCACCAACCACTCCCGCCAGTACGTGCGATAGTGCTCGCGCGCCGACGCCGAGAGGGCAAGCATCGTGTTGCCGTGATAGCCGGGGGTGAGGGCGATGACGCGATGCTTCTCCGGGCGCCCGCGCTCGATCCAGTATTGCCGGGCGAGCTTCAGCGCGGCCTCCACCGCCTCCGACCCGCTCCCCAGGATGTACGCCTTCCCCAACCCGGGCGATCGCGCCACCAGGCGCTCGGCCAGCCCCTCGACCGCCTCGTTGGTGAAGGCCGTCCCGTTGACGTAGGCCACGCGCCCCGCCTGGCGCGCCATCGCCTCGCCGATCTCCCGGACCCCGTGGCCGATGCTGGCCACGAACGCCCCACCCACCGCGTCCAGGTACCGCTTACCGGTGTCGTCCTCGAGCCAGCACCCGTCGCCGCGCACCGCGAGGGGGTAGTCGCGCTTGAGCGAGCGGTAGAAGACCGGGGAGTCGGGGTAGCGATGCGGGTGGCCGGGCACGGGCGCGAATGTGGCGGGGGGCGGGCGTCGTCGCCAGTGCTTCGCACCCGCTTTGTCGGTCACGCTCGCGTCACCCTCGTACGCCTCGCCACCACCGCCGTGCAATGAAAGGACGAAAGGCGGAACCGGACGACGGGAATCAGTAGTTTCTCTCCTGAGCCCGGCGTGACGGTGCGGCACGACCGACCGCACCACCCGCCGGGAGTTCACCGCCCGTTGAGGAGAAAGTCCATGGCTCGCTTCATCCCCGCCGGCACCCTCGGCCGGCTCGCCGTCGTATCGTTAGGTCCGCTGGTCGTCGCTTGCGGTGGTGACAAGGCGCCGCCTCCCGACAGCACCGACGCGACCGTCCTGAAGGTCCCCGCCGAGACTACCCTCCCCGCTCCCACCGACGGCTTCAAGGTCCCCGAGAGCGTGCGCTACGACCCCGCGCTCGACGCGTACTTCATCAGCAACATCGACGGCGTCCCGTCGAACAAGGACAACAACGGCTACATCGTCCGCCTCGATGCCGCCAACCCGTCGGCCCCCACGGTCGTGGTGAAGGGTGGCGAGAAGGGCGTCACCCTCAACGCCCCCAAGGGGATGGCGCTCGCCGGCGACACGTTGTGGGTGGCCGACATCGACGCGGTGCGCGCCTTCGACAAGAACACGGGGGCGGTCCTCGCCACGATCGACCTCGCCCCGATGGGCGCGACCTTCCTCAACGACGTCGCCATTGCTCCTGACGGCGTCGTCTATGTCACCGACACCGGCATCCGCTTCAGCGACAAGGGGGAGATGACGCACCCGGGGAAGGACCGCATCTTCGCCATCAAGGGGGGGAAGGCGACCGTCGCCCTCGAGGGTGACGCCCTCCTCACGCGCCCCAACGGGATCGCCTGGGACTCCGCCGGCGCGCGATTCATCCTCGCCCCCTTCGGCGGCCCCACGATCAGCGCCTGGACGCCGGGGGAGAAGATGGTGAGTAACGTCGCCACCGGCCCCGGGAGCTTTAACGGGGTGGAAGTCCTCGGCGACGGGCGCATCCTGGTAACCAGCTGGGCCGATTCGTCCCTAAATGTGGTGAGCAACGGCTCGCTGACGCGCCTCGCCGGCGGGCTCGACGCCCCGGCCGACATCGGCGTCGACACCAAGCGCGCGCGGGCCGCCGTCCCGCTCTTCAACCTCGGGCGTGTCGCATACGTCGCGATCCCGGCCAGGTAGCCGGGTGCAAGGCTGGTTGACTTTGATCCCCGGCCCAGCACATCCGCTGGGCGGGGCGTAGACTCTCGCGCCCCGCACGCGCAGGGCTCGCGCAGGGCTCGCGCGGGGCTCGCGCGGGGCTCGCCCCGTACGACGGTCGCCGTCGGTTCCCCATTCCACAGGACGCCCAGATGTCGCGTTCATCGTTCTCGCGATCCTCACTCTCGCGATCCTCCCTCGCCCCCGTGGCGGCGCTCGTGCTCCTCGCAGCGTGCAAGACGCCCACGCCGACCACGGCCCCCGCGCCGCGCACCCCGGGCGCCAACGTTGCGCGCCCCGGCACTTTTCCGGTGAACGGCGTCCAGGTGCCCCAGCAGGGCGATTCCGCCCGTATGCAGGGGCCACCGACCGCCGGCGCCGACCCCGTCCCGCGCCCGTACAATCGCGTGGTGACGCCCGGGGCCGTGACCCGCGACGGCCTGTTCAAGACGCACCGCATCGGGAGCCGCGTCCTCTTCGAGATCCCGCGTAGCGCCCTCGACAAGGACCTCCTCCTCGTCACCCGCGCCGCCCGCGTTCCGGTGAACGTGGGCTACGGCGGCCAGCAAATCGGACCGCGCCGCGTGGTGAAGTGGGAGCGCCGCGGCAATCGCATCCTCCTGCGCAACGTCTCCTTCGAGACGGTGGCCGACTCGACCTCGGCCATCGCGCGGGCCGTGCGCAATTCGAACTACGACCTGATTCTCGCCGCCTTCAACGTGGATGCATACGGCCCCGACAGCGCGGCCGTCATCGACGTGACGCGGCTGTACACGGCACCCCCCGCCGAAATCGGCCCGGGGAACCAGTACCGCGGCGCCCCCGACCCCAACCGCTCGTTCGTCGAGAAGGTGCTGTCGTTCCCGACCAACGTGGAGGTCGAAGCGGTCCTGACGATCGCCGCCCCGCCGACCGCGACCGCTGCCCCGGCCAACCCGTTCCAGCCCGCGGCGAGCGGTACGTCGTCGGTGGTGCTGCACTGGAGCATGGTCAAGCTCCCCGACAAGCCGATGATGCCGCGCCTCGCCGACAAGCGGACCGGCTATTTCTCGCTTCGCAACCTCGACTACTCGCGCCCCGAGCAGCGCGCGCAGGAGCGCGACTACATCGTTCGCTGGCGCCTGGAGAAGAAGGACCCGAACGCGGCCAAGTCGGAACCGGTGAAGCCGATCACGTACTACGTCGATCCGGCCACCCCCGACTGGCTCAAGCCGTACGTGAAGAAGGGGATCGAGTCCTGGCAGCCCGCCTTCGAGGAGGCCGGCTTCATCAGGGGGATCGTCGCCGCCGACGCGCCGAAGGACGACCCGGACTGGGCGCCGGAGGATGCGCGCTACTCGGTGGTACGCTGGTTCCCCTCGACGATCGAGAACGCGACCGGTCCGAACGTGAACGACCCGCGCTCGGGCGAGATCATCGAGTCGGACATCTACATGTACCACAACATCATGAACCTGCAGCGCGCGTGGTACTTCACCCAGGTGGGGCACCTCGACCCGCGCGCGCGCCAGTGGCCCTTCCCCGACTCGCTCATGGGTCGCCTGGTGGAGTTCGTCGTCGCCCACGAAGTCGGCCACACGTTAGGCCTCCAGCACGACCAGAAGGGCTCCTCGACCTACCCGACCGATTCCGTGCGCTCGAAGACGTGGGTGGCCAAGATGGGGCACTCGCCGTCCATCATGGACTACTCGCGCTTCAACTATACGGCGCAGCCCGAGGACGGGATCCCGCTGGCCGACCTCATCCCGCGCATCGGCCCGTACGACAAGTACATCATCCACTGGGGCTACACCCCCATCCCCTCGGCAAAGACGACGGACGAGGAGTGGGCCACGCTCGATCGCTGGTCGCGCGAGCAGGACAGCGTCCCCTGGTACCGCTTCAACATGTCCGACTCGCGCGGCGCCGACCCGGGCGACCATAACGAGGCCGTCGGTGACGCCGACGCGGTCAAGGCGACCGGGTGGGGGATGAAGTCGATCAAGCAGATCGTCCCCCTCCTCGTCCCAGCCACGGTGCGCGACGGCGAGAACTACGATGACCTCGCCGAGCTGTACGGACGGCTGATCGGGCAGTGGGCCACCGAGCTCTCGCACGTGGCCGACGTGGTGGGCGGAACGCAGGCGCAGGAGAAGTACGCCGGGCAGGCGGGACCGCGCTACGTCCCCAACTCGCGCGTGCGCCAGAAGGATGCGGTGAAGTTCCTCAACGACAACGCCTTCGCCACCCCCACCTACTTCCTCATCGACGACATTCTGAGGAAGATCGAGGTGGAAGGGGCCATTCGCCGCATCAACCAGGCGCAGGGGCGCATCCTCAACCAGCTCTTCAACGACCGGCGCCTGGAGCGCCTGATCGAGTTCGACGCGCTGGCCAAGCCGGGCGAGGCCTACACCCTCGCCGAGATGGCGGCCGACGTGCGCAATGGGATCTGGAGCGAACTCTCGTCAGGCAACGTGCGCATCGATGCCTATCGCCGCGAGCTGCAGCGCACGTACCTCGCCGCGGTCGACGGCAAGATCAACCCGCGCCCGGTGCAGCTCCCGGCCGGACTCCCGCCGCAGTTCGCCGCCCAGTTCGCCGGCGCCCGGGCAACGAGCGACATCAAGGCGATCTTCCGCGCCGAACTGCGCGCGCTCGACGGCCAGCTGGCGGCGGCCGCCGGCCGCGCCACCGACCGCACCACACGCGCCCACCTCGACGACGCCCGGGCGCAGATCAAGAAGCTCCTCGACCCGAAGGACTGAGTACCCGGCGCAGGACCGCAAGAACGAAACGACGGGCCGCCCCCTCAGGGGCGGCCCGTCGCTCGTTACGCATCGACGGCGGCGCGGGCGCTACTGGCACCCGTACATGCTGCTCGGCGCCAGGCAGGAGAAGCGCAGCTTGAGTCCGCTGACCACCGGCTCACCGATCGTCGACATGGGGCGCATGGCGTTCCCCACCACCACCTGCGGCGGGTGCCCCGCCAGGTGCTGCATCACCAGGTCGAAGCGGACGAGGTAGCGCGCCTGTTCGCATCGCGCGATCCCCAGCCCCTTCCCCGCCACCTGCGCCGCCGGACAGTCGCCCAGCACCGCGACCTCCTTGAGCCTGACCCACCCGCTGGTGGCGTACCAGGCCGCGCTCATGTCGGGCTTCCCCTGCGGCGTGTCGCGCCCTTCGTTCTGCATCGCCGAGGCCCCCGCGTAGACCGCCGTCGTCGACATCCCCATCCCTAACGACAGGGGATTGATGATGGGCGCCGAGTCGGACGGGGTGTGCATCGAGAACACCCGAATCGTCCCGTCGGACATCCGGCGCCAGGCCACCAGCGAGCGGCGTGCCGGCGGTCGCATGGCCGCGGGGAGCGACGCGTCCCACTGCACCGCGCTCACGAACGCGTCGTAATCCTCGGTCGTGGTCCCCTTCTGCACCTCCACGCGCGACGGTGTCGCTCCGCCGCGCACCGAGAGCGCGGCATAGGCGAACCCCTCGCTGCGCGCCAGGTCGCCGTTCTCCGCCGACGCGCGGGCCATGGCGTCGAACGTCTCCGCCAGGGGAGCGTCCTCCGACTCGGACGACTCCAGCCCCGGCGCATCCACGCAGGCGGTCGCGGCGAGGGAGGCCGCCACGCAGAACACAGTCGCCGTCGCACGCGCGTGTCGCATCGCCGTCATCCGGGATACCCCTCGTCGCACACCATCGATGAACCAGACACCTCCCATCGCCGGCGCCCTTATCCGCCGCGAAAGCTCGCCAGTGAGATGCGGAGCGACTTGAGCGCCCGCCCCATCTGTGTCTCCACCGTCTTGATGCTGATCCCGAGGGTGGTGGCGATCTCGCCGTACGTAAGCCCCCCCTCGCGGCTCATCAGGAAGATCTCGCGGCATCGCGCGGGGAGTTTCGCCACCGCCCCGTTCACCGCCCGGCGCGCTTCGTCGGTCGAGGCGGCATCGTCGGTCGCCCCCAGAGTGGTCGGCT
>DAIESF010000079.1 GCA_027346425.1 Gemmatimonadota bacterium
TCAACTGCTTCTACTGGTCGCTGGTCCATCTCCCGTTAGGTGACGCGACGCTCATCCAGTACACCAACCCCATCTTCGCGACGGTCCTGGCAGCGCTGTGGGTGGGGGAGCGCGTGCGCACCGGCGAGATGTTGTGCCTGGCGGCGGCGATGGTCGGCGTGATCCTCATTACCCGCCCCGGCTTCCTGTTCGGGAGCGCGGCGTCCACCTACGCGTCTCGCGACGTCGCGATCGCGCTCTTCGGGGCCGTGTGCAGCGGCGCCGCCTACGCCGCGGTGCGCAAGATGGGAACGAGCGAGCACCCCAGCGTCGTCGTCTTCTATCTCCCGCTCGTCACCTTCCCCATCGCCATCCCTTTCGCCACTTCAAACTGGCTATTGCCGACGTCCGCCGAATGGCTCCTCCTGCTTGGCGTCGGGGCGGCCACCCAGTTGGCACAGGTCTTCATGACGCGGGGGCTGCAGGCGGAGACGGCGGTGCGCGCCACCACCACCGGTTACCTGCAGATCGTCTTCGCCGGCGCGTGGGGGGCGCTGCTGCTGGGAGAGCGCCCATCGCCGTGGACGCTCGCCGGGGCCTCGGTCATCGTCGGGAGTGCCCTCGTCCTGGCCTTCGGGAAGAGCCGCGCGGGGGTGGGCGACGAGTAGTAACGCCGGGGTGGCTCGCAGGGGCTTAGTGGTATCTGCGCCTACATGTGCCAGCGCGCCGTGTAAGCCGAGCAGGTGCGCTGGATCATCGTCTCGTATTCCACATCTACGTCCACACCGAGTTCGTTCGGCCGTGGTAGCACGGGCGGATGGACATTGTCGATGTATACAGGAACGAGCACGACGGAATCGTAGGCCACGAGGTGCGTCTGAGCACTTCCACGAATCGGAAGCGATCGGAAGATCTGGAGTGTCTTGCCCGGAGCCGAGCCGCTGTTCTCGCTGATCGCGAAGGAGAAGTCGGTGAGGAGTGATTCGT
Organism: Gemmatimonadota bacterium; assembly: GCA_027346425.1. Taxonomy (GTDB): domain Bacteria; phylum Gemmatimonadota; class Gemmatimonadetes; order Gemmatimonadales; family Gemmatimonadaceae; genus SCN-70-22. Next base: position 967 of record DAIESF010000079.1, read on the forward strand.
CTCCGGACGACAGTCGCGGCAGGACGTCGCGTTCAAATTCGACTTCCTTGTCCCGGTAGAACTTGTGCACCTGATCCGGGATGTTGAGAACCCGCTGAGCCGTGCCGATCAGCACAGTTGCGATGAGCAGTGCCTCAGGCCTCACACCTTGCACGGCAGCGACGACTTTCTTGAGGTCATCGAAGCGATTGGTCGCGTTGCGATGTGCCGTGATGACCGACTTGTTCTCGACTGCGATGCGCACCTTCGCAACGTCGGGTCTTCCCTCGGAGTCGGGTTCGCCTACGAACAGGTCTACTTTGCGTTCCCGATCGCCAGGCGAGGAAACGTTCTTCCATACGTGCACCACGCCGGTTTCGAGGTCCTGTCGAATAGCTGGGCATCGCTCCCGCAGATCCTTGAGGATGCCTTCACTTACGATGTCGGAGTGAGTCTCCAGCCGGTGGTTGTGGTATCTTGCTCGCGCGATGAACTCGATCGCGTCATCGAAGGGAGTCTTCATGCGCAGCTCACCGCCGAGCCGGCCAAGTCCTCAACGTCGACGTGAGATGGTGGCACGAACTCGCTCGGGAGCGGTAGCCGCTTCAGCACCTGACTCTGTAGTCGAAGGAATCCCCCTGCGGCGCGCTGGCAGTTCCTTGCCATCCACACGCGAGCCTCGCGAGAGTTAAGGTACGAGGCCAGCGACACCAGGTGGTCCGGGACTGTCGGCACGATGTAATAGACGGAGTGGCGCGGTACGATCGATCCGCGCCAGTCGACAAAAAAGTGCGGGGATGCCGTTATGTCCTTACAGAGGAGCTTGGGCCTCAAGATCTCAGACAGCGCGCAGCTGTCGTGAAATGCATACCAGGGCTTTCGAGCGTTGCACGTGCGCGCCTCGAGGCGCGCACGACGGTGCGGCACGCCGAGGTACGATCCGAGCGCGCTCAGCGCGTGCTCGGGAAGCAGCTGACCGGTCGCGTCGTATGGTACCAGCATCCTCGACCGGGTCTTCTCGATCATTGAGTCGGATAGCTCCCGACCCGAGATCGTAGGGTGCGCGAGTGCGGCGATGTCCTTGGGCACCTCCTCCGAGCGAACCACGAAGATCGAGTCCGCGCCAGTCGCGACTCCGCAACTCACTCGCCGGGCAACATCAGCTAATCGCACGCCAACATGCTCCCCTCCGTCGTCGTCGAGAAGTGGAAGCCATGAGTTCGCGGTGTGAAGCGATGCGGATCGGAGACTCCCGTTTCGTGCGCGCACCGTCGTGCGCTCGGTCGACGCGCCCGCTCGCACGGTGGTGACCAGAGGATAGGTGACCAGTTCCCCGAAGGTCGCCTCGTCGAGGAAGTGCAGCTCCTCGATGTGGTACTTGCTGAGGAGGTCGCGCAGCGCACGCGCGGTCTCGACGTAGAGGAACTTCTCGGGAGTGATGAACACGAGCCGACCCCGCGCGCGCAACATACGCAGCGCCTGCTCGAAGAACAGCAGGTACAGGTCGAACCGACCGCGCGCAGTCACGAACGCGCCTCGGTACTCCCCGCGTTCCTCCAGGCTCAGCTGTCCGATCGAAACGTAGGGCGGATTCCCGATGATGTAGTCGTACTCTTCGACTAACGACCGGAGGAAGTCGTCGTGCCGGATCTCAACGAAGTCGAGCCCGGCGAACCGCCGGGCGGACGTCTCGGCACGAATCGGATCCAGTTCAACGCCAACGATTCGCGGTGGTCTCCATCCACGGGCGTCGCAGTAGCGAAGGACTCCTTCGATGAAGACCCCTTCCCCGCATCCTGGGTCCAGCAGGGAGCTGGACGGGTGGGGGGGGGTCTGGCCGAAGAGCTTCGCAACCATCAGGTCGACAGTTGTCGCGGGAGTCGGGACGAAGCCTTTCACGACGATCGCCGCCGGAGTGAGGAATGAGGCAGTGATGCCAGTAGCCGAACGGAGCCCGAAATATCTCCTCTCGGCAATTCGAAGCGCAATCGACACCGTCCCATGAGGCTCGCTGCCGCCTGCGGACCGAGGAATGAAATCTCGGAGAGACTCCACCTCATCAGGGGACGACCGGCGCCCACTCCTTCCCCAGCCGGCTCATCAACCCCGCGTACAGCTCGATCGCATTCCACAGATTCTGCACCCGCAGGTTTTCGTTGGCGGCGTGCTGGTTGTTGTCGTAGTTGGCGATCGGCAGCGTGACCACGGGGACGCCCATCACCTCGGTGAAGAGGTAGCTCGGTCCGCTCCCGCCCAGCGTCGGAACCAGGAGCGGCGCCTTCTCGGCGCCGTCACTGATCGACGACACCAAAGCCCGCGCGAAGGCGTCGTCCATGCGGGCGCGCTGCGCGGGGTAGCCGCTCTCCCACTGCAGGCGCACGATGCGCGGGTACTTGAGCCGGTCGCCCAGCGACGGCGTATCGCTCACAATGTGCCACCCCTTGGTGCGCAGGTGGTGCTCCACGAGTTCACGCACCCGTTCGGGCGTCTGGTTGGGCACCAGCCGGAAGTCGATGGAGGCGTATGCCTCGGTCGAGATGGTGTTCGACCCCAGCTCCTGTACCCCGCCCACCCGGATCCCCCGGAGGTTGAGCGCGGGACGCATGATGCGCTCGGCCAGCAGGGCGTTGTTCCCCTCCGTGCGCGCCAGCCCTAACGAGTGGCGAAGCGACGAGTCGACGGCCGGGAGCCCGGCGATCGCCCGGCGCTCGGCCGCCGAGATGGGGCGCACGTCGTTGTAGAAATTGGGGATGAGAATCTCGCCGTCGTCGTTGCGCAGGCTCGCCACGAGGTGCGTGAGGAGCATCCCCGGATTCGGGGCCCAGTTGCCGTAGTGCCCGCTGTGCAACGGGCGGTTGGGGCCGAACACCGTGAGTTCCAGCCCCGTCACGCCGCGCAACCCGAAGACGACCTGCTGCGCCCCGCTCTGATGCACCGGCCCGTCGCAGAAGAGCCAGGCGTCGCCCTTGAGGAGCGCCTTGTATTTCTCGAGGATCGACTTGAGGTGCCCGGAGCGCGCCTCCTCCTCGCCCTCGAAGAAGAACTTGATGTTGAGCGACGGGGCGGCGCCGCGCGACTTGAGCGCATCGAGCGCGGTGAGCATGGCGACAATCGATCCCTTGTCGTCGCTTGCCGAGCGCGCGTAGACGCGTGCCTCGCCGTCGACGCGTTGACCATCGGCCGGGAACGCGATGTCGCGCCCTCCCTGGTAGAGCGCCTTGTCGCGCAGCACCGGGGTGAAGGGTCCTCCGCCGGTCCACTGCTTCGGGTCGACCGGCTGCCCGTCGTAGTGCGCGTAGAGAACGATCGTGCGCGTTGCCCCGGGGACGGCCAGCTCACCGTACACCGACGGCGGCCCCCCGGCAACCTCGAGCAGTTGCGTCGTCGCCCCGCGCCGGCGCAGCATCTCCATCAGCGCTGCAGCGTTGCGCCGAATGTTGACACTGTCGCTCGCCACGTTAGGCAGCGACAGGAGCGCGGTGTACTCGCGCAGGATCGCCGCCTCGTTCGCCTCGCGATAGCTGCGCGCCGCCTCGCGCGCCCCCCGCCCGCCGAGGTCCTGTGCGCGCGCAGGCATGGCCAGCGTCGCGATGCCCGCCAGCACCAACACGGCGCCGCGCGCCCCCCACATCTTCATGCTCGTCCAGTCCCGCATGTGCATCTCCTCATGTGACAATGAAACAGGCCGCCCGAAGCTGTCCGGGCGGCCCGCATGAAGGAAGGGGCGCGGGTGCTCCGCGCGCGAGACTTACGCCTTCTTCCTGATCTCCATCTCGCCGTTACCGGTGTGCATCCGGAGCAGGCGCCCCCCGTTCCCGATCGTCCCGCGCAGTCGCGACGGCGTCAGGCGTCCCTTGATGGTGATCGGGAAGTCGGTCGAGACGCGGCCATTCCCGGAGTTGGCTTCGACCTCGGCCGAGAAGTCGGAGGGGACCACGACTTCGATGCGCCCGTTGCCGGAGGAGAACTCGAGGTCGTCGTTCCCCGTCAGGCGATCCATCGAGACGCGAATGTCGCCGTTCCCCGACGATGCGTTCACCGGGCCGTTCACCGTCCCGATCGTCACGTCGCCGTTGCCGGAGCGGGCCCGCACGGGGCCGCTGGCACCGTCGACCGACACCTCGCCGTTGCCTGACGAGGCCTCGACGCGCCCATTCACCCCGGTCACCTTCACGCGCCCGTTGCCGCTGGTGACTCGCGCCTCGGCGAGCGCCGCCGTCACGGCGACGTCGCCATTCCCGCTCGACGTACGCAGCCTGGTCCCACGCGGGAGCGTGACGGTGATCGCGAGCTTGATCGACCGGTCGCGCCCCCAGTTCCAGCGCTTCCCCGTTTCCCGGTGGATGCCGTCGGTGTCGCACTCGTCCGACTCCGACATCACGGCGCAGATCGTCACCCCGTCACTTCCACGGAGCACCACGAAGCCGATGTCCTCCAGCTTCCCGCGGCGAACGTCCTTCTCGGCGCGGAACTCGACCGTGTTCCCCGTCCCCTCGGTGATCGTGATGTCGCCGATGCTGGCGTAGATGTTGACCGCCCCTCCGCTGGCGACGCGCTCGGTGGCGGAGAAGGTGCGCTCGCTCTGCCCCTGGAGCTGCTGGGCGAGGAGCGTTGCGGGGGTGCCGGCGAGGAGTGCGGCGGCGAACGTGGATACCGAGAGAGTGCGGCGCATGGCGTGAGGGAAAGGTGTCGCCAAGTGGGACAGCGCCGTCCCCCGAACGGTTTATAGGCGCGGTGCAGCGATCCGGGGGCAAGGGAAAACGCCGGGTGGCCCTCTGAGGCCACCCGGCGTTCTTCTCCCAGCACCGTAACCGGCTCCTACCCGGTTATCCGGCGACCTGCTTGGTGTCGGTTGGCGTCGTGATCTGGATCTTCCGCGGCTTGGCCGCCTCGGTCTTGGGGATGCGGACCGTCAGCACACCGGCGTCGAAGGTGGCGCTGATGTTGTCGCCGGCCACGTGCTGCGGGAAGCGAAGCGACCGGGTGAAGGTCCCCCAGTCACGCTCGGCGAAGAAGACTCGGAGCTCCCCCTTCTCGGGGGCGACGATCCCGCGCTCGCGCGCACCGCGGATCGACAGGGTGTTCTTCTCGAAGTTGATCTCCACCTGTGCCGGGTTGACCCCCGGGAGGTCGAGCTGGACGACGTACTCGCCCTCGGTCTCCCAGGCGTCGAGTTCCGGGACCCAGGCAGGTTGGGCGGCCGTCTTGCCGAGGGGTTCAGGGGCACCGTTGACGAAGGCCTGATCCATCGCCCGGCTGAGCGTGACCATGCGATCGAGCATCGTGTTGAGGGGCGTCATGGTAACCATACGAATTCCTCCGAAAGGGATTGGGGAGATGCGAGAGGGACTCGCGCTGCCCATCCAGAGGCATCCCATGTGCCGCCGTAAGTTGGTCAATTTGAACGAGTTAGGAGCGTACAGGCTGCAAGACTGACAGCACCTGTGCCACCGTGACACGCCGAGTGCCCGGCCCCCCGGCGCCCCCGATGCGCCGACTCACTTCGCTCAGAACGTGACGCTCTGCTCCTTCGCGTCCTCGCGGACGAAGTACAGCGAGTAACGCTTTTCCCCGGGCATCTTCAACATCGTGACGATGTTCTTCTGGTCGGTGAAGTGCTCGAACATGAGCCCCACGCGCAGCGACAGCGTGGTGATCGGGGCCGGGGCGGTGAGTTCGACCAGGTACCACCACATCTCCTGGTCGGTCACGTCCATGTCCTTTCCGGACTGGATTACGCGTCCCACGAGGCGACGCCCGTTGGCGGTGACCGGGACCTGGGCGTTGAAGTACGCGGCGAACGCGGAGTCGGCGGCTGGGGAGGTGACGACCTTGAGCGCGGGATTGCGCGCGTACACCTGCAACGCCTTCTCGAGGTCGTCGTGGAAGAGGCGGACGCGGAAGATCACGCTCGCCCCATCCACGACGACACGTGAATAGGTGAGGTGCACGTCGTGTAGCGGAGTGTTGGAGGCCACGACGGGGCGCGTGTGAGCTGCCGAGGCGGGGGGGAGCGCCTGTGCCCGTGCCGGGGAGAGGAGGGCGATGCCCAGCAGGAGGGCGATGCCCAGCAGTAGTCGCCCCACGGCGGCCGCGCGCCCGAGTGCCGCCGCGCGGTGCGGCGCGCTAGGATAGACCGCGAAAGAGTGGTCGTGGCTGTTCACGTCAGGACGAATGGAAGACAGTGAGACGATACCCCGTGGCGAAAGATAGGTTGTCCGATCGCTGCTCATGTCACTTGGCGATTCGCGTGTGGAACCCGAGAGCCGGCGCGCGGGCAGCGGCAGCGCTGCTGACGGTGGCCCTTCCGCTGTCCATCGGAGCCCAGGGGCGCGACTCGGTCGCTCGCCCGCTCCAGGCCGTTCGCGTCACGGTATCGCGTGAGGCGTCGCGCTCGGTGCTCGACCTGCCATTCGGTGTGTCGCGGGTGTCGGTGGATTCGTCGCGGGCCGGGATCCGGCGCGCCTCGCTCACCGAACTTCTACTCGTCGTTCCCGGGGTGGTCGTTTCCAACCGCTACAACCCGACGCAGGATCCTCGGCTCGCGGTTCGTGGCTTCGGATCGCGGTCGGCGTTCGGGATTCGCGGGGTACGGGTGGTGCGCGACGGGGTTCCGCTCACCCTGGCCGACGGACAGGCGGCGGTCGACTTCGTGGATCTGGAGAGCGTAGGGAGCGCTGAGGTGATGCGGGGCGCGGCCGGCGCCCTTTATGGCAATGCGTCGGGCGGGGTGCTCGAGCTCAAGAGCCCCCCGTTTCCCGTGCGCCCGTTCGAGCCATCGCTGCGCTACGTGGCGAACGCCGACGCGAATCGCTGGTCGGCCGCCGGAGGGGGGAGTGCAGCGTCGTTAGGCTGGCGGGCGACGGCGACGGGGAACCGCAGCGACGGCCCGCGCGACTACTCGCGCTTCCGGTCCACCGCAGCCCTGGCGGATGCGGCGTGGCGCCGCGATGCGGGGAGCCTCCGCGCCCAGTTCACCTGGTACGATTCCCCCGAGGCCCAGAATCCCGGCGCCGTGACGGCCGCCGAGTTGCAGCTGGCGCCGACCGTGGCCGATTCGCTGAACATGCGCAAGCGCGCCAGCAAGTCGGTGGGCCAGAAGCTCCTCTCCCTCACCGGCGAGCGCACGTGGGAGGCGGGCGGCGCCAGCGCCTCCGTCTTTTCCGGGTGGCGCGACCTCTATAATCCGCAGGCATTCGCCATCGTCGGCTTCGACCGGCGCACGTTAGGTGCGTCGGCCCGGGTCGAGCAGCGGGGGATGACGCGGAACCACCTGTGGCGCCTGACGCTGGGGAGCGACGTGCAATCGCAGCGCGACGACCGCCGCAACTTCGCCAATTGCGCGGGCCTTGCCGGCGCTGGGCGCCCGGCCGCCACCTGCCCCACCGCGGCCGACCGTGGCGCCGAGACGATCCACCAGCTCGAGAAGGTCGCGAGCGCCGGCGTCTTTGCGCGCGGCGAGGTGAACCGCGCCTTCCTCACCGTCACCGGGACACTGCGGGGCGACCAGACAGCCTTCAGCGTGCGCGACTACCGCGCCACCTACGCCGTGGGCGGCGCCGTGCAGTCGCGCACCATGTCGGCGGTAACCCCGATGCTCGGCGTGTCGCTGCGGGCCCGCCCTACCCTCGCGGTGTACGCCAACGTTGCCAGCTCGTTCGAGACACCGACCACCACCGAACTCGCCAACCGGCCCGACGGATCGGCGGGGCTCAACCGTGACCTCAAGCCGCAGCGCGGGCGCACGATCGAGGCGGGGGTGAAGGGGATCGTCGGGCGGCGCGTCTTCGTCGACGTCGCCCTGTTCGACATCGGGACGCGTGACGAGCTGATGGCCTTCGAGATTCCCAACAGCGGGGGGCGCCGCTACTTCCGCAACGCCGGCGAGACGCGGCGCCGAGGGGGCGAGCTTGGGCTGAGTGCGTCGTTAGGCATGGTGGACATGGGCGGGGCACTCACCCGGCTGTCGTACACGTACGAGGATTACCTCGTCGGGACGACGCGTCTCGACGGGCGGAAGGTCCCGGGGGTGGCCCCGCTCTCGGCGTCGCTCTTTGCCACCGCGCGGCGCCGGCTGGGCTTCGCGACCATCGAGATGCAGCAGGCATCGCGCACTGCGGCCGACGATGCGAATGCGAACTACGCCCCGGGATGGGTGCTGTGGAACGCGCGCATCGGCCTCGCCCCGCACAATCGCCTGGGGATCGAGCCGGTGGTCGGCATCGATAACATCTTCGACCGGAACTACGCAGCCAACATCGTCACCAATGCAACGCGTGGGCGCTACTTCGAGCCGGGCGCAGGGCGTCGGGTGTACGTGTCGGTGCGGGTGGGGAAATAGACGTCAGACGAATGGTGGGAGTGCGGGGCGTCGTCAGGCGCCCCGCTTGGCCATTATGGCCATGTCGTCGTGGGCGTGGCCCGCGGCGATGAGGTCGTCCATGCGCTTCGCAATCGCCCCAATCACCGGCATCGGTTCGCTCGCCGCCGATTCGAGCATCAACCGCGCATCCTTGCGCGCCACCTGCAGCTCGAACGAGGCGGTGTAGTCCTCGTCGAGGATCTTCTTGGCCCGGAAGGGGAAGCTGCCTTCGGGCTTGAAGCGGGAGAAGAGGCTCCAGGCTTCGCTGCGCTCCACCTCGAGCGCGTCGGCCAGGTGGAAGATGTCGGCCATGGTCGCCGACATCGACAGGATCATGAGGTTGCCAAACAGCTTGTAGCAGGCGGCGAGGTCGGGGCGTTCGCCGACATACCAGAGGTCGCCGGTCATCGGGGCCAGTACGTCGCGCACGGCGGTGAAGCGCCCCTCGGGACCGGCGACGAGCATGTGGCCGGCCGCGTTCCGTGCCGCCATCGGCGACATGAAGACCGGCGCGTGCAGATAGCGGATCCCCTCGTGTTCCATCCGTTCGGCGCGCGCCGCGACGAGGGCCGGGAGGTTCGTGGTGTGGTCGATGACGATGGCTTCAGCGCTCAGTCCGTGCCGCATGGCATCGATGGTTTCATCGACCGTTGCGTCGTCGAGGAGGATGAGGTGCACGCGCCGGGCCCCGCGGACCGCCTCCTCCGGCGTATCCGCCACCTCGGCTCCCTTGGCCGCCAGCGCCTCGGCTTTCGCACGCGTGCGGTTCCAGACAGTGAGCTTCACCCCTCCACGCGCGAGCAATCCCTCGGCGAATCCGGTGCCTAACAACCCGGTCCCGAGCAATGCAATGGATTCCACAGTCGACACCTCAATAGCGGAGTTCAAGGCCAGCGAGAAAGATAAGGGGAGACACGCACCAGTGATGGTGCGGATCGATGTCCCCGTCAAAAAACTGGCGCCGCCAACGGCGGCGCCATTCTCGTCTTCTCGTCTTCTCGTCTTCTCGTCTTCTCGTCTTCTCAAGAGATGGTGTTCGGCTTCACCCACGTGTTGTTCGTCCGATCCACGTCCGCCAGCACCTCCTTCGGGTCGAGCACCACCTGCGTCACGGTCTTCTTCGTGAAGAATCCATAGTTGAAGACAAGCTCATTCCTGCGCCAGACGTCGGCGGGGAGCTTCACCAATTCCTTGCTCCCGTCGTCGTAGGTGAGCTCGATCTGCAGCGGAAGGACGAGTCCGCCCTTGTTCTCGATCTTGATGCGGTAGTAGGTCTCGCCCGCGCGGCTCGCCCCTAACAATGAATCGCCGGGCTGCGTTTCCACGCTGGCGATCCCCTGGTCGTTGGCGTAGGTGGTGTAGAACCAGCCGCGCCAGAAGTGATTGAGCTGCTCGCCGGCGCCGTCCTCGATCGAGCGGAAGAAGTCGGCCGGCTGCGGGTGCTTGAACATCCACTTGTGCGAATACTCGCGGAACGCCTCGTCGAACAGCGAGTCGCCCAGCACCTGCTCGCGCAGCATGACGAGCCCGGCCGCCGGCTTGGAGTAGCCGTTGTTCCCGAACTGCGTCTGGATGTCGTTCGACTCCGTCATGAGCGGGACCTGCGCGTCCTGCTTCATGTAGCCGACGATGTTCTTCGCCGGCCCGCGTTGCGACGGATAGGCGGGGTCCCAGTCCTTCTCGGCGTAGTACTGCAGGAACGAGTTGATCCACTCGTCCATCCATGTCCACTTTCGCTCGTCCGAGGCCACGACCATCGGGAACCAGTTGTGCCCCACCTCGTGGATGGTGACCGAGACGAGGGCACGGGCCAGCCCCGGCGAGACCTGGCCGTCGGGGGTCGGGCGCGCGCCGCAGAAGGCGATCATCGGGTACTCCATCCCGAAGACCGGGCCGTGGACGTTCACCGCCTTCGGATATGGTTACTCGAACGACATGCGCACGTAGGTCTTCATCGTCTGGGCGATCGCCTTGGTGGAGACCGAGTCCCAGAGCGGCATGGCATCGCGCGGATAGAGCGAGTGCAGCTCGATCGGCTTCTCGGTGGGGCGATAGCGAAAGCCCATCGCATCCCACACGTACGTCTTGCTCGACACCCAGGCGAAGTCGCGCACGTTCTCGGCCTTGAAGCGCCAGGTGAGCGGCCCCGTGCCGGCCGGGCGCGATTCGGGCTTCATGACCTCGTCAGGCGCAACGATGAAGACGGGCTTGTCGCTCGTCCACGCCTTCGCCAGGCGCTGCTGCTGCGTGGCGGTGAGCACCTGAGGCGCGTTGGTGAGGACGCCGGTGGCGTTGACGATGTGGTTGCGCGGGACGGTGAGCTCGACGTCGTAGTTGCCGAAGTTGAGATAGAACTCCCCCTGCCCGAGGAACTGGTCGGTGGCCCACCCGTTCACGTCGTCGTACACCGAGGCCCGCGGGAACCACTGGGCAAGCTCGTACAGCCACCCGTCCTTCACCAGCTCCTTGGCGCCGCGCCCGTTGCGCCCTCCCTCGGGGATGAGGTTGTGCCAGTCGATCTCGATGATGGCCTGCTGCCCGGTGGTGATAGGGGTCGCCAGGTGCACCTTCATCACCGTCCCGTTGATCACGTAGCGCGCATCCTTCCGTACCCCCTTGGCGTCCACCACCTGCACCCGCGAGAGCGTGTAGCCGCCGTCGAAGGCCTCGGGGGCGAGGAAACGCCGCGCCTGCTCGGGAATGCGTGACGGGAGCGCCTGCTGCACCAGCGCCGCGCGCGAATCGGGGCGGTCGATATTCTGGTCGAGCTGGAACCAGACGTAGGAGAGCTGGTCGGGCGAGTTGTTGTGGTAGGTCACGCGCTCCGACCCCGTCACCGACTGCCTGACCGTATCGAGCGTTGCCTTGATGGAGTAGTCCACGCGCTGCTGCCAGTATTTGGGGCCAGGCGACCCGGCGGCGTTGCGGTACTCGTTGGGGTCTGGCCACTCCTCGATGGCGCGGAACGACGACTGGTTGGTCTTCTTGTCCTTGGCGTTCACCCAGTTCTGGGCGCCAGCGACGTTGGTGGCGAGCGCCAACGACAAGAGGACGAGAAGACGAGAAGCCGAGAAGACGAGACTTCGGGGGGGCATGGTGTGCACGGCTGAGGATGATGGGACTGCTACTTCAGTCTACCGCTCTGCTGCTGCGCTCTCCTGCTCCAACCTGCTCATTCCCCGACTCACCCCTTGGGGAAGCGTTCGACGATCATCTTGAGGCCGGCGAGGACGATCACGATCGACAGCGCGGTCGCCCAGCGCCGGCGGGCCAGGCCGGCGACCTCGCATGCCAGCGTCCCGACCAGCAGGACACAGGCGACGATCGCCAGTTGCCCAATTTCCAGCCCCACGTTGAAAGCGAAGAGCGGGATCACGATGCTCTCTTCGGCGCCGAGTATCGCCCGCAGGAAGTTGGAGAATCCGAGCCCGTGGATAAGCCCGAAACACCCGGCAAGGATGTAAAGGAGTACATGGCGCTCCGGAGCGTACCCCTCGCCGGTTCGTTCGGAGCGGGCCCGCGCAATCATTGAATAGCCGGCCGTCACCACGATCGTGACCGGGATCAGGAACTCGATGGTCTGGGCATGGACCCGCACCAGCTGCAGCGTCGCCAGCGCCAGGGTGACCGAATGGCCGACCGTGAAGGCGGTGACGAGCCAGAGCAGGCGTCGCCAGTCGCGGAGCGCGTAGCCCGCGGTGAGCGCGACGATGAACAGGATATGGTCGTAGCCCCGGAGGTCGGCGATGTGTCCGATGCCGAGCCGGAAGTAGGTGACGAATTCGGAATTCATGGAGTGGTGCGACGCCGCGCCAAGTCGCTGCGGGTGCAACGTTGGTTGGGAGAAAGCTGCCCAAAGTGGACGCCGGGGACGACCCCTCGCGCGCAGTCCGCTGCTGGGGCGTGACGTGACGGCGGCGGGGGATGGCGAGTCGTCGGCGACCAATAAAGAAGCGTTAACACTCGCCGCACCCGATAGTCCAACGACCGTCCCCAGAGACGTGCCACCAGAGGTTCAACTCGTGCTTACGCGTAGAGGCTCTTCGGTCGCGAGGTTCGTGCGCCGGGCCCTGCTCGCCATCGCTATCGTCGCCCCAATCGTCCGCCCAAGCGCCGCCGGTGCCCAGATGGGTGCGACGACGGACATCATCACCGGAACGGTCACCCGCGCCGAGGCCAACGTCCCGATCGAAGCGGCCAACATCGAGGTCACGTCGATCGAATCGAACGTGACACGGCGGGCCCGGACAAATTCGCAGGGGCGTTTCACCGTCCTTTTCCCAGACGGAGGGGGACAGTATCGCATCACTGCAAGAGCACTAGGTCTCGCACCAACGACAGTGACTGTCGCACGGCAGACTGACGAAGACCGGCTCGTGGTCAACATCAAGATGTCGACCAACCCGACCGTCCTGGCCGGCGTGACGATTCAGGCGCGACAGAACGTACCGCGCGAGGGCGACCGTCCGGCCCCCGGATCGGTCGAACGAGTGATGAACACCGACCAGGCGGCGCGACTCCCGATCGACGCCTCCGACCTCACCCAGCTCGCCCTCACCGCGCCGGGAGTCGTGAGCATCACGGGGAGCGATACCACGGCCGCCGGTTTCTCGGTGGCCGGGCAGGCGCCGAGTGCCAACAACATCACCCTGGACGGGCTCTCCTTCGGATCCTCGCAGGTCCCGCAGGAGGCGGTGCGCAACTCGCGCGTCATCACCTCGGGGTACGACGTCGCGCGCGGACAGTTCTCGGGGGGGCAAATCGCCTCGACCACCCGCAGCGGGACCAACGTCGCGCAGGGGAACTTCACCTACTCGCTTCGCGACCGGAATCTTGCCGTCGAGGGGGAGGATACCTCGCCCGCCTCGCAGGGTTTCAACCAGAACCAACTCTCTGCCGGCCTCGGCGGCCCGATCATCAAGGACAAGCTCTTCGTCTTCGGTGCGCTCCAACTTCGCCGTCGAGAGGACATCATCCCGAACCTTGGCAACGCCGACGCCACGACGTTGTCGCGCTTTGGCGTCGCTCCCGACTCGGTGGCCCGCTTCTTCGACCTCGCCTCGGCGGCGGGGATCGCCCCGCGGGGGATCCTCGCCAACGACCGGACGGGTGACAACGTCTCAGGGATCGTCCGCTTCGACTACCTCACCGAGGGAGGGCAATCGCTCTCCATCCGCGGCGACTACAACTACAGCAATTCCGACCCCACGCGCATCGGGACGCTCTCGCTCCCGCAGACGGGTGGCGACTCGCGCAACTGGGGGGGCGGTATGGCGGCGACGCTCACGTCGAACATCGGCGGTCGCTTCCTCAACGAACTCAAGCTCTACGGGTCGGTGAACAAGAACGCCGGCGACCCGTTCATCACCCTCCCGTTCGGCCGAGTGCAGGTGACGTCGGACCTGGGGAGCGGCGAGACCGGCGTGTCGTCGCTGACCTTCGGCGGCAACACCGGGCTCCCGCAGGCGGGGAAGACCAACACCTTCGAGGCGACGAACGAGACGTCGTGGCTGTCGGAGGGGGGGGCGCATCGCTTCAAGCTCGGTGGGCTCTTCAACCTCCAGTCGTTCGAGCGTGACGTGACCACCAACCGGTGGGGGACGTTCTCGTTCAACTCGCTTGCCGACTTCGAGGCGGGGACGCCGGCGACGTACACCCGCACGCTCACCCCGCGCCTGCGCGAGGGGGCTGGGGCCAACGCCGCCGTCTACCTCGGCGATACCTGGCGTGTGAGCCGCGCATTGCAGCTCACGGTCGGCGCGCGCGCCGAGGGGTCGTATTTCGGGTCGACTCCCACGTACAACCCGGCGGTCGAGACCGCCTTCGGCTACCGCACCGACGAGGTGCCCACCGAGTTCCGCCTCAGCCCGCGCATCGGCTTCACCTACTCGTTAGGGATGCCGGAGCAGGGGCGCTTTGCACCGCCCACCTGGATCATCCGCGGCGGGATCGGCGAATTCCGCTCGGCCCCGTCGATCGGCCTCGTCGCCTCGGCGGCTGGCGCCACCGGCCTTCCCGACAACGAGTCGCAGCTGGTCTGCATCGGGGCAGGAGTGCCGGTTCCCAACTGGAACCTGTACGCGCAGGATGGGGCGTCGATCCCGACGCAGTGCGCGACCGGGGGGAACCAGTACCTCCCGACCTCGCTCCCGAACGTGACGGTGTTTGCCGACAACTTCTCGGCGGCGCGCTCGGTCCGGTCGTCGCTCGGCGTGCAGCATCGCTTCAGGCAGCGCTACAACTTCAATGTCGACGTCCAGTACGCGCGCGGCGTGGCGCTCACCGGCTACACCGACGTGAATCTGCGCACCACGCCGCAGTTCACGCTGGGGTCCGAGGGGGGGCGCCCGGTGTATGTCGACCCGGCGACCATCGTCCCCACCACTGGCGCCACGTCGGTCCTCGGGTCGCGCCTGAACGGGAGCTTCGGACAAGTGCTCGCCACCGGCTCCGACCTGTCGAGCGACTCCAGGCAGGTGACCATGTCGTTAGGCGGCATTACCACGAAGGGGGCGATCCTCAACGTCTCCTACACGTGGGGGCAGACCGAGGACCAGGGGGCCAATGGCGGGGGCGGCGGGGGGCCGTTCGGCGGGATGTTCGGTGGCGGCTTCGGCGGAAGCGGAAGCTTTGGGAGCCCGACCACCGCCGGGAACCCCAACGTGCGCGAGTGGGCGCCGAGCGACTTCGATCGCCGGCACACCATCGTCGGGACGGTCACCTATCCGTTCAGCCAGGCCCTCGAGGTCACCGCCTTCGGTCGGGTGAGTTCGGGGTCGCCCTTCACCCCGATCGTGGGGAGCGACATCAACGGTGACGGCGCGCGCAACGACCGCGCCTTCCTGTTCGATCCGGCGACCACCGCCGACGCTGACGTTGCCGCCGGGATGCAGCACCTGCTGGCCAACGCTCCCGACGCGGTGAAGTCGTGCCTCAGCACCCAGCTGGGGAGCGCCGCCGGCCGCAACTCGTGCCGCGGGCCGTGGCAGCCGTCGCTCGACCTGCAGCTCAACTGGCGCCCGAACGTCCTCGGCCTCAACCGCCGCCTGGCCGTGTCGGTGATGACGGTCAACACGTTAGGCGGGCTCGACCAGCTGCTACATGGGAGCGACAACCTGCGCGGATGGGGGCAGTTCCGGGGCACCGACAACACGCTCCTCTACGTCCGCGGCTTCGACCCGGTGAGCAAGGCCTACAAGTACGAAGTCAACGAACGCTTCGGTGCCAACCGCGCCGGGCAGAACGGGATCACCGTCCCGTTCCAACTCGGCATCCAGGCTCGCTACACCTTGGGACCCGACCGCTTCCGCGACATGATTCGCGGGATGATTGGGGGTGGTGGTCCCGGCGGGGCCGGTGGCTTTCGCGGTCCGGGGGGCTTTGGTGCCCCGGGCGGTCAGGGGCAGCAGGGCGCTCCTGGCGCGCAGGGAGGGGGAGGAGGCGGTGGATTCGGGATGGGAGGGATGAACGCGAACCCCGTTCAGGCGATCATCGCACTCAAGGACTCGATTGCCCTGACCGCCGAGCAGTTGGCCAAGCTGCAGCCGCTGAGCGACAGCGTCGCGGTGCGGAACAAGTCGTTAGGCGAGGAGTTCCAGAAGCTGCTGAAGGACGCCGGTGCCAACCCCGACATGGGGGCGCTCTTCGGGAAGATCCGCCCGAAGATGGAGGCATCGCAAAAGGCGCGTGCGGCGACGCTCAAGGAAGTGCAGGCGATCCTCACTCCCGAACAGTGGGCGAAGGTCCCCGAGCGCGTCCGCAACCCGCAGCAGTTCCCGGCCGGACCGGGGGGACAGCGACGGCCGGGGAGCGAGTAAGCGGGTCGCCCTACCGGGCGACCCACGGATTGGAGAAGCGGGTGTCGCGCACCAGCGCCGAATCGCTCAGGCTCCGGAGGAAGGCGACGAGGTCGCCCTTGTCCTGCGCCGAGAGCGCGAGCGGGGCGATGCGCGGGTCCTTGATCGGGCTGCGACTGCCGTCACCTGCAAGGGGGCCGGTCGTGATCGCCCGCCCGCCGCGTGCGTAGTGCTCGACGACGTCCTCGAGCGTGCTGATGCTCCCGTCGTGCATGTACGGAAAGGTGAACTCGAGGTTGCGCAGCGACGGGATGCGGAACTTCCCCACGTCCTGAGGCTCTCCCGTGTGCTCGTAGACACCTTGGTTGCCGATGGGATAGCTCCCGTCGCCGCCGATGTTGTAGAGTCCGTCGTTGGCGAAGGGCGACTGGCTTCCGTCGTTCGTTTCGAGGGTGGACGCGACCGTGAAGAGCGTGCCGCGATGGCACTCGGCGCACTTGAGGGTTGGGGAGAAGAAGAGGGTCGCTCCGCGTACCGCGGCGGCGCTCAGCGCCCCGGTCTCGCCGCGCTTGTATCGGTCGTACGGCGCGTTGACGGCAATGACCGTGCGCTGGAAGGTGGCGAGGGCGCGCGTGACGTTGGCGACGGTGAACGGATCGGCGTCGGCAGGGAAAGCGGTGGGGAAGAGTTGGCGATAGATGGCCACGGCGCGGAGCCGGTCCAGCATCTCGATTTCGCGCCCCTTGAGCCCGAGCTCCACCGGTCGGTCCCCGAACATCGGGACGAGCGCCTGCGTCTCGAGCGAGATGGTGAGCGGGTCGGCCCACGTGAAAACGCGCAGGTAGGCACTGTTGGCGATCCCGGGGCTGTTGCGTGGGTGAGGCTCGCCGGTGCTGCCTAACGGGATGTTCCGGGCGTCGGCGAAACCGAACTCCTGGCGATGGCACGAGCTGCAGGCAAAGGCGCCATTGCCCGACAGGCGCGTGTCGTAGAACAGGCGGCGCCCGAGCTCGACCTTTGCGGGTGACATCGGGTTGTCGGCCGGAACCATCGGCGCCGCCCACCCCGGGGGGAGCACCCAGCGAAAAGCGGAAGGGTCGCCCGAGAGCGGGGCGACCACATCGTGACCGTCGCCGGCGCATGCTGTGGCGACCGCGGCGAGCCCCGCGGCTGCGCCGCGCAGGAGCGCGCGTCGCGCGGAGCGTGACACGCCCGGCACGGACGAATGCGCCCCGATCCCCCACGCTGTACGTATCGGGAGGTCCCTCACCAGCTGCGTCTCCTGCGTTTCGCCCCGGGGCACTGTAGCGGTGTCGGCCATCCGCGGTCGCCCCCGCGTTGGGGGCGTGCCTCCGGTACAAGCTCGCCAGGCGCGCCGCAACGTCAAGCGCGGCGGGGTGGTGTGCTGGTCAGAGTGCTGTCCCGCGGCGATACTTCGCCGGTTGGCGAACGCCGTTCGCCGACGCGCTCGGAGAACGATCCCCCTGCGGCACGCGCGTAGCGCCACCCTCCTGTCCACACTCATGCCCCGGTGTCGTTTGCCTCACCGTGCTCTCCTGGCTGCCGCACTCGTGGCGATGCAGGGGTGTGATCGGAAGGGAGTGACGCCCGATGGAGATGCCGACGCGGTCGCCGCCGATTCGTTGCGTCTCGCGCCGGTGGTCGATGCGTTCCAGCTCACCGAGAGTTCCGGGGCGGCGGTGAGCGTAACGCACCCCGGGGTACTGTATACGTTCAACGATTCGGGGAACGACCCGGTCCTGTACGCCTTCGATACCACGGGGATGTCCCGCGGGCGCTGGATCGTGAACCGTATCAGGAACCACGATTGGGAGGCGGCCGCGGTGGGGCGGTGCGTCGGGCATGCGGCAACCGCCGCGAGCTGTGTGTACCTGGGCGATGTGGGCGATAACGGGCTCGAGCGCCGCGCGGTCATCATCTATCGAGTCCCCGAGCCTGAGTTGCTGGCGCCGGGGGCTGTGGGCGAGGCGGTCGCCGACTCGATTGTCGTGCGCTACGAGGATGGCCAGCACAACGTGGAGGCGATGTACATCGCGCCTGACGGGTCCACGATCCTCATCGCCAAGGAGCGGCGTCGCACGGCGTCGGGGGCGGTGCGCCCCACACTCATCTATCGCGTCGCTCCCTCGGCGTGGGATTCGGCGCAGGTCGCCGAGGCGAAGCTTGTGGATTCGCTCCCGATCGTTCCGCGGGCCGCGACCTCGCACCAGGTGACGGACGCGTCGCTGTCGATCGATGGGCGCACGCTCGCGGTGCGCACCTATGCGCAGATCTTCCTGTTTGCCGTCGATCCAGCCACCGGGCTCCCCCGCCCCGGGGTCGCCCACATGGTGTGCGACGTCCGAAAGCTCGCCGAACCACAGGGTGAAGGGGTGGGGATCGTGGCTCGGCGAGGGGAGCGCGCCCGGCTCGTCCTCACCACCGAGGGTGAAGGGGAGCCGCTGCGCCTCGTGACCTGCCCGACGCCGCCCCGTTAGGCGTCAGGCGTAGAGAAGCGCATCGCCCACCGCTGACGCCCAATTGCCGGTCGACGTCCACTCGTGCACGAGTGCCGACGTCACCGGCGCGGAGGTGTCGAGGAGACGCGGGGCGATGGTGCGGACGCCGACGAGGCGCGCGAAGTGATCACTCCCCCCGGGATTGGCGGCGGTGCGATACGGCGCCCACGCGAACTTGCGCGGGTGGACGCGGATGATGGCGGCCATGAGCGCGAGCCCGACGGCGACTGGGCGCACGCGCGCGGGAGCGAGCGCTTCGAGCCGCACCGCCTGGCACAACTCACCTGCATAGGGCCCCTGTGCCGGTGTGGCGGCGTCGGCGTGCAGCTGCACTCCCCACTCCGGTGGGAGTTGCAGCTGACTGAGCACGCGCCCGGCGTCGAGCCAGGGAGCGGCGACACACTGGAAGGGGGCGTCGGTCCCGCGCCCCACGCTCAGGTTCGTCCCCTCGAACAGGCACGTTCCCGGGTAGAAGAGGGCGGAGGCGAATGACGGCATGGCCGGGGACGTCGGGATCCAGGGGAGGGAAAGGGCTGGCCATTGCCACTCGCGTCGCCACCCCTCGCACGGGATCACCGAGAGCTGCACCTGGCGGACGCGGGTTGCTGCCCAGTGGCGCGCCATCTCGCCGAGGGTGAGCGAGTGCCGCACCGGGATGGACCACCGCCCGATGAACGACGCGCACTGCGCCTCGTCGAGGAGCGGCCCCTCGGCAGCCTCCAGCAGGCCGCCTAACGGGTTGGGGCGGTCGAGGATGGCCAGCGGCGTGGCGGTCCGGGCGCACGACTCCAGCACGTGCGAGAGCGTCCAGGCATAGGTGTAGAAGCGCGCCCCCACATCGGGGATGTCGAACAGGACCAGGTCGAGGTCGGCGAGCGATTCGTCGGGCGGGGCGAAACGGTCGCCGTACAGCGAGACGACCGGGAGGCCGGTGGCGGCATCGATTCCGTCGCGCATCGGCGCCCCGTCGTCACCAACGGCGCTCAATCCGTGCTCGGGGGAGAAGAGCCGGACGAGCGGGACCCCGGCGTCGAGGAGCGCCACGCGAGCGCGGCGACTGGCGTCGTTCGCGAGCCGCGCCGCGTCGTTGGTCACCAGTGCGATACGTGCCGCTGGCGGGAGAAGGGCTGGAGCGCCGACGACGCGGTCGACACCGAATCGCACGACGGGATGGTTCATCCCGAGGATTCGTCCAGCGAGGCGAACGCCGACCGGCGTGACTTGAACACGCGGAAGAGATACACGAGCGAGGGGATGAGGACGACGGCGCCCAGCACCAGCGCCCCCAGCGTGAGGCGGAGCGTGATCTCCGGCGCTGCCGCGTCGTGGATGGTCAGCGTCGGGGGGATGACATAGGGATACTGCGACAGTCCCCATCCCCACAGGATGAGCGACACCTGCCCCCCCGCAGCGAGGCGGGCCGACCGGAAGCGCCCGATGACGAGGGCGCCGAAGGCGAGGAGGGCCATTGCCGCTGTCGCCAGCTGCAAGGGCAACGCCGCCGGCGAGCGGGTGACCCCCTCCACGATGCGCGGGGCGTGCGTGCGCGCCAGGACGAGCGTTCCGGCGGCGCAGACGAAGACCGCCACCCCTGCCGCGATGGCCCGCCGCTGGAAGTCGCGCTGCAGCCCCACGTCACCCTCGGCCTCCACCGTGAGGTAGACCGCCGCCAGGAAGGCGAAGAGGACCAGGGTGAATGCACCGACCGCCAGCACGAAGGGGTTGGCCCACGGCAGGATGAATCGTTCGCTGAACGGCGCCCCCGCCTGCGCCGAGGCCGCTCCCACCGCCCCCGCCGCTATCGCCCCCACGCAGGTGCCGAGCGCTGCCGGGGTGAGGATGCTGGAGAGCGAGAAGACGAGCCCCCAGCGTCGCTGCACGTCGTCGGCCTGCGAGTCGTAGGTGCGGAAGGTGAACGCCGAGCCGCGCAGGACGATCCCCACCAGCATGATGGTGAGCGGAATGTGCAGCTCGGTGACGATGACGGAGAAGGCTGACGGGAAGCAAGTGAAGAGGAGGACGACCACCAGGATGAGCCAGACGTGATTCGCCTCCCAGATGGGGCCGATAGCGTGCTCGATGAGTGCGCGCTGCCTCTCTTTACGAGGGCCGCTGGCCAGCAGATCCCAGACGCCGCCACCGTAGTCGGCGCCGCCCAACAGGACGTATGCGTTGAGCGAGACGAGGACGAGTGCGGCGAGGAGCCCAGGAAGGGATGCGATTTGATCCATGGCGCTCCTAGTCGCCGGCCGGCGCCGGGGCGATCGCGTGCCTGTGCGCCGTGCCGGGTGCTGTGGCGATCTGGCGCTTCAGGAGGTAGACCACGATGACGCCGAGGAAGAGATACAGCAGCGTGAAGAGGAGAAAGGGGACGATGAGCCCCGGCATCGGCGTCACCGCGTCGGCGGTGCGCAGCACTCCCTGCACGACCCACGGCTGTCGCCCCACCTCGGTCACGACCCATCCGGCTTCGGTGGCGATGAAACCCATCGGTGAGGCGAGGACGATCGCCCCCAGCAGCGTCCGTTGCAGCGCCAGCTCGCGCCGCCGCCAGCGGCACCAGAGCACCCCAAGCGCCACCAGCGCCATGTACGACCCCAGGCCGACCATCACCTGGAAGCCGACGTGCACGATGGCCACCGGCGGCCAGTCGCTGCGCGGGACGCGGTCGAGCCCCTGCACTTCGGCGTTTGGGTCGGCGAAGGCGAGGATCGACAGCGCCTTCGGGACCTCGATCGCCCAGCGCGTCTCGGCCGCCGCCTCGTCGGGCCACCCCCCGACGCGTAGCGGCGCCCCGCGTTCGGTCGTGAACTGCCCTTCCATGGCCGCCAGCTTGGCCGGTTGCAGCCGCGCCACCGCCTTGGCGGCGATATCGCCCGACAGCGGCTGCAGCAGCGACGCCGGCACCGCGACCAGGAGGGCGATGCCTAACGCCTTGCGGTGGAAGGTGGCGTGCGGGGTGCGGCGCAGCAGCCAGGCGTGGATCCCGGCCACCGCGAACCCGGTCGCGGCGTAGGCAGCCAACGTCATGTGCAGCGTCTGCGGGAAGGCGGCGGGGGTCGTCATCGCCAGCAGGGGGTCGATGTCGGCAGGAACGCCATCTTTGAGCACGAAGCCCCGCGGCGCGTTCATCCACGCGTTGGCGATGACCACGAAGATCCCCGAGACGGCCCCGCTCAACGCCACCAGCACGCCCGCCCACAGGTGCGCACGCGGCGAGATCCGGTTCCACCCGTACAGGTAGACGCCGAGGAAGATCGCCTCGGTGAAGAAGGCGAACCCCTCGAGCGAGAACGGCATCCCGATGATGGCGCCGGCAAACTTCATGAAGCCGGGCCACAGGAGCCCCAGTTCCAGCGACAGGACCGTCCCCGACACCGCGCCAACCGCGAAGAGGATTGCCGTCCCCTTGGCCCAACGCTTGGCCAGGTCGAGGTAGATCGGCTCACCCGTGCGCAGGTGCCGCCACTCGGCCACCACCATGAGTAACGGCATCCCGATCCCCACCATCGCGAAGATGATGTGGAAGGCGAGCGACATCGCCATCTGTGATCGGGCCGCCAACAAGTCGGGCATGGTGGTTCTCGTCTTCTCGTCTTCTCGT
This sequence comes from Gemmatimonadota bacterium, assembly GCA_027346425.1. Taxonomy (GTDB): domain Bacteria; phylum Gemmatimonadota; class Gemmatimonadetes; order Gemmatimonadales; family Gemmatimonadaceae; genus SCN-70-22. The sequence continues at coordinate 23,227 of DAIESF010000079.1, forward strand.
CTTCTCGTCTTCTAAGGATCTACTTTCGATAGTCCAGCGCCGGTCCCGCCCGGTTAAGACGCGTGCGGTACACGAAGTCGGTGCCGCGCCGCTGGTCGAACTCGGCGCGCGCCTTGGGGAGGATCGTGGCGTCGGTGAAGAGATCGATCGCCGTGAGCGACATCGTCTTGGCCGCGACCATCATCCCCTTGGCACCGATCGGCGTGCCGCCAGCCGCAACTGCCTGCCACGAGTGCGCCGGTGTCCCCGGGACCCAGGTCGCCGCGCTGAGCGCCACCGTGGGGACCGCCCACGAGACGTCGCCCATGTCGGTCGAGGCGGGGTCGACCCCACCCTTCTCGAACGGGTGCACCCTGGCCGCGTCGTCGATGGGTGGGACGGGACGATCGAGCGACTTCTGCAGCTCGGTCGCGAAGGTCCGGTCTTCTGCCGAGTAGGTCACGCCGCCCACGCGCTCGAGGTTGCGCTGCTGCAGGCGCGCCAGGACTTCGTTGGGGAGGATGTTGTACACGGCGCCGATCGTCTCGTGGTCGACCGTCGTCCCCGTCCCCATGGCCGCTCCCTGCGCCGCCGCGAGGATCCGCTCCCAGATCTGGTCCAGCACGCGCATGTCGCCCTGACGGGCGTACATGAAGACCTCGGCGAAGTCGGGGACGACGTTAGGCGCCCGCCCCCCGTTGGTGATGACGTAGTGGATGCGCGTGTCCTGCGGGACGTGCTCGCGCATCATGTTCACCATGTGCGTCATCGCCTCGACGCCGTCGAGCGCCGAGCGCCCCTTGTCGGGGGCGGCGGCCGCATGGGCCGACTTGCCGTGGAAGCGGAATTTGGCAGAGATGTTGGCCAGCGTACTGTTGGCGTCGGCCACATTGCGGTCGCCCGGGTGCCAGGAGACCACTGCATCGACATCCTTGAAGAGCCCCGCGCGCACCATGAAGACCTTGCCGGAGCCCCCCTCTTCCGCCGGCGTTCCATAGAAACGCAGCGTGCCGGGGATCTTGTTGGCCGCCATCCATTCCTTCACGGCGATGGCAGCGGCGGTGGAGGCTGTGCCAAAGAGGTGATGCCCGCATCCATGCCCGGCTCCGCTCTCGGCGACCGCCTTTTTGAACGGCGACGCCTCCTGCGAGAGCCCGGGAAGGGCGTCGAACTCGCCGATGATCGCGATTACCGGCTTGCCGCTCCCGTATGTCGCGGTGAAGGCGGTGGGGGCCCCGGCCACGCCGACGTCGAGGGTGAAGCCCGCCTGCGACAACTCCTGCTGGAGGAGCGCGCTCGACTTCACCTCCTGATAGCCGACTTCGGCAAAGCCCCAGATCTGTTTGGCGACGCCGGCGTAGTGATCGAAGCGCGCGTCGAGCGCGGCGAGAACGGCCTTGGACGGGTCACCCTGCTTGCCCTGGGCGCTCGACGAGGCGGGGAGGGCGACTACGCAGGCGCCGGCCAGCGCGAGCGAGAGGTGGGAACGACGAAATGCGCGCATCGCAGACGAGGGGTGTGGGATGAGGCGAACATACCCCGAGTCCCCGAAGCGTCAATCGGAGGAATTGCGCGGCAGCGCGAGCACGCGGCGCTACTCGTGTCACACGTTCCATTCGGATCCGCTCCGCCCCATCGCCCCCCTGGCGCCACGAACGGCATCTCGCGAGATGGCGTGGCGGGGCGCCAATTTCCCGGCATGCGCACTCACCTCGAACGCGCGGCCGTCGCCGCGACCCTGTTCGCTGCCGTCGCGATGTCCGTGGCGATGGCCCCCGCCATCGCCCTCGCCCAGACCGATGCCCCCCTGCGCCGCACCGTCCCCGTGCGTCGTGACCCGGTGGCGACGGCGCTCCCCTCGTGGAGCGAGCAGATCCGCATCCGCGAAGGATGGCTCGAGAAGCGACACCAGATGCTCCTCGGCATGATGCGCCGGCACGACGTGCAGATGTGGATCGTTGCCAACGAGGAGTTCCACGACGACCCGCTCGCCGAGTTCATCGCCCCGCCCCGCCCGTACACCGGGAACCGCGACTTCTTCATCTTCGTCGACACCGGCGGCCCGCAGCTCAAGAAGGTCGCCGTCACCGGCTACAGCGAGGACAACCTCAAGCGCTTTTTCGAGTCGCCCGACGAGCCGAAGCCGATCAACGTCGTCCTCCCCGAGTTGTTCGCCCGCTTCCAGCCGCAACATGTCGCGTTAGGCATCGGCGGCAAGCGCGGCGTCACCCGTTCGCTCACCCACGACACCTACGTCGAGCTTTACAACCTGCTGGGCCCCGTGGGGCAGCCGCGCATCACCAGCGCCGCCGACCTCATCGAGGAGTACCTCGACACGCGCATTCCCGAGGAGATGCCGTACTATACCCGCGCCGTGCAGCTGACGGAGTCGCTGGCGCGGCGCGCCCTGTCCAACGAGGTGATCGTCCCGGGAACAACCACGGTGGGTGACGTGCGGAACTGGCTGTACGACGCGATGTGGGCGGCCGGGGTGCGCACCTGGTTCCAGCCCGACCTGCGCGTGCAGCGGCGCGGGATGTCCCGCGCGTCGTCGCGCGGCTTCCTCGCCGTCGCCCCAGAGAGCACCGTCATCCGGCGTGGCGACGTGGTGCACCTCGACTTCGGCATCTCGGTGATGGGGTTCGACACCGACTGGCAGAAGATGGCCTACGTCCTCAAGCCCGGGGAGCGCGACGTCCCGGCGGGGCTCAAGGCGGCGATGACGAACAGCCATACGCTGCAGGACGCGCTCATGAAGACCTGGTCGCGCCCCGGCGCCCTCGTGTCGGACGTCTACGATTCGACGATGGCCGACATGCAGCGCCGGGGGATCAACGCGATGATCTACTCCCACCCCATCGGGAACCAGGGTCACGGACTCGGCGCCGCCATCGACTTCCGCTCCGCGCAACGCCCCGAACTCGGCGCCACCGGCAAGCGGCTGCGCAGGGGATCGTACATCTCGATCGAACTCAACACCCGCACGCCGGTGCCGGAGTGGGATGGGCAGGACGTCTTCGTGATGTTCGAGGACGACGCCCATCTCACGGATGCGGGATGGGAGTTCTTCAGGCCGCGTCAGGAGGCGTGGTACGTGATTCGTTAGGCGGTGCCAGACGGGGGACGGGAGTCGGGAGGGCGGTGCGTGTGGCGCGCTATTGCTCGCGCCAGGGGATGTCCCGGGAGCGGTGGAAGTTGATGCCCACCGCCGACAGGCGAGGGGCGTTGGAGCCCAGGCGGTCGCGGAAGTTCTTCCAGTTCCCTGCCGACTGTGGGGACCAGCCCACTTCGGCGAGGGCGATCAGGCGCGGGAAGGCGAGGTACTCGAAGTCGGTGCGCCGCTCGAGCGTCTCCGACCAGAGGGGAGCCTCGATCCCCAGGAGTGAGCGGCCGCTCACCCCCGGGGTGACGGTCTCGGGGTCCCATTCATAGGCGTACCGAACGTCGAAGAGCCCGGCCCACCCGAGGCAGAGCGTGGTGCTGCTGTCGTACTTCATGTCGATGTAGGTGCGGTTGCCCGGGGAGAGGATCACCTGGCCGCCGCGTGCCGCATGGACGTGCGACGAGTCGCTCGGCTTGCCATTGCGCGCGGGGCGCCAGTGCTGGACCACGCTGCTCGGGTCGAGCCGTGCAGCTGCAATCTCTCCCCACCCGATGGCCCGCTTCCCGTGGGCGCGCACGATCCCCTCTACGCGCTCCACGAAGCGGAGGTATTCCTCGTGCCCGAGCTTTTCCACTTCGTCGCCACCCATGTGGAAGTACGCGCCAGGGGTGAGCGCCGAAATCTCGCGCACCACGTCGTCGATGAAGCGGTAGACCGTGTCGCGCGAGGCGCAAAGTGCGCTGAAGCCGACCTTGATCCCGGTGTAGAGCGGAGGGGCGACGTCGTCGCAGTTCAGCTCCGGGTACGAGGCGAGCGCAGCGTTGGTGTGCCCCGGCATGTCGATCTCCGGGACGACGGTGATGAAGCGCTCGGCGGCGTAGGCGACGAGGTCGGCGTATTGCGCCTGCGTGTAATAGCCGCCGGCCATCCCGCCCACCTGCGTTCTTCCCCCGGTGCGCGCGAGATTCGGCCACGAGGTGATCTCGATGCGCCACCCCTGGTCGTCGGAGAGGTGCAGGTGCAAGCGGTTGAGCTTGAAGAGCGCCATGGCGTCGATGTAGCGCTTGACGTCATCGGCCGGGAGGAAGTGGCGCGCCACGTCGAGCATCGCCCCCCGCCATGCATAACGAGGGCGATCGGTGACCTGCACCGCGGGGACGACGAGGACGCGCCGCACGGCGGCCCGGTGCTCGACCGAGACCGGGAGGAGCTGCCGCAAGGTCTGTGTCCCGTTGAACAGCCCGTGGGTCGCGCCGGCCCGGATCACCACGCCGTTCCCGTCGGCCGAGAGGGTGTATCCCTCGTCGCCCAACGTGTCGGGGGCCACCTGCAGCGAGATGCTGCGCGGCGGGGGGGCCTCGCCAGGCGCAAGGCGGCTCACCCCGCCCACCGACGTCGCCGGTGCCAGCATCGCCGACAGCTGGCCCGCCAGTCGCTCGACATCGGGCGCCGCATCGGCAGCGATCACGATGCGCGTGCTGTCGGTGATGATGAACGAGTCGCTGGACACGACGCGAAGGCCGAGCGGGGCCGGGATGAGCGCCTGGGTGCTGGGGAGCGGGCGCGGCGCGAGGCGCCCCCTGGGGGCTCGGTGGCACGCCGCAACGGCGAGGACGAGGCCGGCGAACAGGGGCAGGCGCAGCGCGCGCGGCGAAACGATGGAGCGAAGACGCATCGGTTGAGCGTGTGAAAGGTGGAGGCAATACTATCTCCCGGCGCCCCGTGCGTCACCGCTGCCCATCATGCCGCCCATGCCCGCATCGCTGCAGTTGCGCCTCAAGAAGGGGAGCGACGGACGCATCGCCTCGTTCGCGCTGCATCGCGCCGACGGGAGCGTCACGGTGATGCGCAACCCGCACGCCTTCTTCCCCATCCACGACCTCACGCACTACGCCGTGGAGACGACCCTCCACCACCGGCGCGGCTTCTACGGTCTGGTGTGCGAAGGGTGGAACTTCGAGGACTTCGGTTCGCCGTGGCCCCGCGGGCGCCTTCCGGCCGACATCGCCCCCGCCGAGTCGATCGTGGGGCTCTTCGACCTGGAGCGGGCGACCGGCTTCCCGATGTCGCTGGACGAGCTCAACCGGTCGTTGCGCGAGAAGCTGGCCGAGCGCCCGGGGGCAGCCGTCCGCCCCATATCCCTAGCCGAACTCGACACTATCCGCCGCCGGATCAGCGACTATGCCGCCCGCTGGAGGGCCCTCCCCCCCGGCGAAACGCTCACCCTGGACTTCACCCCCGGCGAAGACGGTCCGGAGTAGCTCCGGCCCCCTGCCCCCCCGTCCGCACTCCCCCAGCGAAATCCCGCCCCCGGGTAAACGCATTTCCAGTGCAGGGTGTCTGAAATACGACAGCAGTAAGCATCCGACGAACAGCCGTTGTCTCGTCTTCTCGTCTTCTCGTCCTCTCGGAAACAATGCCCGTACCCACCCATCTCACCGACCTCCAGCTCGCCATCGTGCGCGTGCTCTGGACGCGCGGCCCGAGCACCGTGGTCGAGGTGCAGGAGTCGCTCCTCCCCGATCGCCCGCTTGCCCAGACGACGGTCGCGACGCTCCTCACGCGCCTCGAGAAGCGCGGCGTGGTGAGTCATAGCACTGAGGGGAGGCAGTACCAGTACCGTGCGCTCGTGACCGAGCCCGAGGTGCGGCGCTCGATGGTATCGGAGCTCACCGACATGCTCTTCGCCGGGCGCCCTGCGGCGCTCATCTCGCATCTGATCGGGGAGCGCGAAATCGCCCCCGGTGATCTGGTCGAGGTGAAGCGCCTGATTGCCGCCGCCGAGCGGCGGACCGGGACCAATGGACGTTAGGCTCCTCTTTTCGCTCGTTGCCCTCCTGGGACGGGGGGCAGACCTGGTGGGGGGATGGCTCCTGACGTACGCGGTGCACAGCACCGTCCTCCTGGGCGCGGCATGGCTGCTCGTCTCGCGTCGGCACCTGCGCTGGTCGCCGGCGGCGCGACACGCCATCTGGAGCGTGGCACTGGTCGCGGGATTCGTCACGGCAACGCTGCAGCTGGCGACCCCATGGACCCCGGTGGGGGGGGCGATGCAGCTCCCGCTGGCGCGCAGCGCCGTGACGGCGCTGCAGGTGATGCAGCACGACGTTGGGCTCCCGGCCGCCGGCGCCGGTGACGCTGGCGGCGCTGGCGGCGCTGTGTCGACGCGAGTGCTCGTCGTGGGTGTGTCGGCCAGCACCATGGCGGTCGCCGCCTGGGCGCTCGTGACGCTCGTCCTGGTGGGGAGGCTCGCCCTTGCCCACCGCCGGTTGCGGCTGGCGCTGGCCGATCGCCGCGACGTTGGACCCTCGCTGGTCGCTGGCGCCCTGCGTCACCTGCTGGCGGAAGGGGGGGTGCGGCGCGCGGTGTCGCTCAGCACCAGCGACGCCTTGCAGGCCCCGGCCGCCATCCCCGGCGACGAGATCGTCCTCCCCACCCGTGCCCTGCGCGAGCTGTCGCTCGCCGAGCAGGAGGGGGTGCTGGCCCACGAGCTCGCCCATGTGGTGCGCCGCGACACCCTGTGGCTGCAGCTGGCGGCGTGGATCGAGCGCCTCGCCTGGTTCCAGCCGCTCAACCGGGTCGCTCGCCGCCAGTTGCAATATTCGGCCGAGTTCGCCGCCGACGCCTGGGCGGTTGCGGTCACGCGGCAGCCGTTGCGGCTGGCGCAGGCACTGGCCCGCGTCGCCGAGTGGGTTGCGCCCGACGGTGCGTCGCACGCCTCCCTCGCCCCGGGTGCGGACGGGTCGCCGCTCATCGAGCGCGTGCGCCGCCTGACATCGCCGCGTGGCGAGCGCGAGTGGAGTGGCCATCGCGCGGCGCGCATCGCCATGCTCGCCGCCGCCGTCGTCGCCATGGGATTCCTTCCACGTATCCAGCTCTCGGGGGGGCACGAGGAGGGGATGAAGCGGGTCGAGCGGTTCGAGCTCGACACCGGTGCATCACAGACGGCAATCAACCACTTCCGAGTGATGCGCACGGCATGGCTCGGCTCCAGCGCCGCCGCCAACCGCCCGCTGCAGCGCGTGGTGATCGCGAGGCGGGTGACGTCGTAGCTCGCGGGGGCTCGGTCGGGCGCGGTCGGGCGCGGTCGGGGGCGCGCCGGCAATCCAGGGCGCGCGCGCGCCGCTGCGTCGCGCGCTCAGGTGGCGGGGGATAGCTTCCGTCACCCCCACCCCACACGCTGCCATCGCATGTTCGTCTGGCCCGTCGTCGCCCTCGTCGTCATCCTGGCCACCGTGTGGTGGGCGGCCGGGGTGCGTACGGCCACGCTGCGGAGCGCTGACGAGGCGCGCGATGTTCTGGCGGTCGAGCATCCCGAGTGGCGGGCCGGGGAGATGATTGGCGCTGTCGACGGGAGATGCGCCCTGGTGGCGGGGGTGCCGCCCGACGAGACGGTCGGCGTCGTCTTCGCCCATGGCGACACGCTGACCTCGCGTCTCATTCACCGAGGCGACCTGGCCCGCCTCGAGGAGGGGCCCGTGGACGGCGCCGTGCGCGCGCGCCTGCACCTGCACGACCTGGGGTGCCCGCGCATCGACGTGCAGCTGCCGAACGACGCGTGGGGAGCGTGGCGCCTTCGGCTGCAGCGGCTGTCGTCGGGGGCGCTCGCGGTGATGGCGTGCGCGCTGGTCGCATTGGCGACGATGCGCGCCCGCCCGCTGCAGGCGCAAGGGGCCGCCGGCGCCTGCGCCACCCCGTTGCACGCCACCACGACGCCGTCCCGCCCGCGCCCCGGGTCGCTGTTCACGGTGCAGCTGACGGACTATCCGGACGCTTCACCCCCGGGAGGGCGTGTGGCCGGGGAGCCGCTGCACTTCAGCACGGAGGGCACCGGCCGCTGGCACGCGCTCGCCGCCGCCCCCATCGACTCGATGACGTCGTTAGGTATCCGCCTCGCCTGCCCGGGCGCCCCGACTGACTCCGCGGTGTTCGACGTTCCGCTCGCCAGCGCCTCCTACCCCCTCGAACGGCTCCGCGTCGCCCCGCCGTTCTCCGCCCCGCCCGACTCGGCACTCCAGGCGCGCATGCGCCGCGAAGCGGAACGCGCCGCCGCCGTCTCCGACGCGTCGCATGCGACGCCGCGCCTCTGGACCGCGCCGTTCCGCGCCCCCCGCGCGAGCCGGATCACCAGCAGCTTTGGGCGCGGGCGCGAGTTCAACGGGACGGTCACGTCGCGCCACATGGGGACCGACTACGCCGGCGCCGTCGGGGCCCCGATCCGCGCCGCCAACCGTGGCGTGGTCCGCCTCGTCGATCGCTTCTACCTCGGCGGCAACGTGGTGTACATCGACCACGGCGAGGGAGTCGTCACCGCGTACCTGCACCTCAGCCGCCATCGCGTAGCCGAAGGCGATACCGTGGCGCGCGGCGACGTCATCGGGCTGGTGGGGGCGACCGGGCGCGTGACCGGGCCGCACCTGCACTGGATCGCGCGCTACGGACGGGTGACCGTCGATCCGCAGTCGCTGCTGCGGGTCACGTCGGGAGAGGGAAGAGGGGCGAAAGGGGCGACGCCCCGCTAACCGCTCGCGCATGCTCGAGACCCTCGCCGCCGCCCTTCCCAGCCCGGTCGCCTTCGCGATCCCGGTCTTCATGCTCCTCATCGTCGCCGAGGTGCTGTGGAGCCGGCGACACCTACCGACAAACTACGAGTTGCGTGACACGGCGGCGTCGATCCTCATGGGGTTCGGCAACCTGTCGATCGGTATCGCCTACGGCGGAGTGATCTACGCGGCGACCAACTGGGTCTACCAGCATCGCCTCGTGAGCCTCCCCGAGGCGTGGTGGGTCTTCGTCGTGATCCTCTTCGCCGAGGACTTCTGCTATTACTGGTTCCACCGGTGGTCGCACGAGTACCGCGTCTGGTGGGCAGCGCACGTCAACCACCACTCGTCGCAGCACCTCAACCTCTCCACCGCCCTCCGCCAGAGCTGGACCGGCAATCTCGCGTTTGTCTGGGTCCTCTGGCTCCCGTTGGCGCTCGTCGGTTTCCCCCCGGCGCTCATCGCCTTCCAGCAGGGGGTGAGCCTCGTCTACCAGTTCTGGATCCACACCGAGTCGGTGCGCCGCCTCCCGCGATGGGCCGAGTTCATCTTCAACACACCGTCGCACCATCGCGTCCACCACGCCAGCAATGCCCGCTACCTCGACCGGAACTACGCCGGGATCTTCATCATCTGGGACCGCATGTTCGGGACGCTGGTCCTGGAAGACGATCGCGAGCCGTGCCGCTATGGGGTCACGACCAACCTCGGGACCTTCAACCCGCTGCGGATCGCCTTCCACGAGTGGGCGGCGATCGCACGCGACGTGGTGCGCGCCGCAAGCTGGCGCGAGCGCTTCGGTTACGTCTTCGGCCCCCCGGGTTGGAGCCTCGACGGGTCGCGGCGGACGTCGGCGCAGATCCGTCGCGAGTGGCGCGAGCGTCAGGGGATGCAGGGCTCGGCGGGCGACGGAGATTCCAGTCAGCACATGGACGCTGGCTGATCGGGGAATATGTGGATCGGCTAATGCGACAAGCGCGGAGTGGTCGATCGCTCCCCGGCGCCGCATCTTAGGTGGACATCCCCCGAGCCCCTTCTCACATGCGGCGTCGCGACTTCACCAAGGCCTCCCTCTCTGCCCTCGGCGCCCTCTCGGTGGGGCGAGCGGGGGGCTTCGCGCTTCCGCATCTTGGCGTCTCGCCGACGCTGGTGAACGGGGAGCGTCTCAACGCCCACATCGCCGAGCTGTCGCAGTTCGGGAAGAACGACTTCGGCGGCGTCTCGCGCGTGGCGTATTCGGACTTCGACAAGCAGGGGCGCGCGTACGCGATGGGGCTGATGCGTGCCGCCGGTCTCACCGTCACGATTGACGCTGGCGGGAACATCTGGGGGCGGCGCGCCGGCTCCGACCCGTCGCGCAAGCCGATCGTCTTCGGTTCGCACATCGACTCCGTCCCCGAAGGGGGGAATTTCGACGGCCCCGTCGGCTCGCTCGGCGCCATCGAGGTAGCGCAGACGTTAGGCGAGAAGGGGATCACGACCAAGCACCCCCTGGAGGTCGTCATCTTCCAGAACGAGGAGGGGGGGACGGTGGGGAGCCGGGTGCTGACCGGTGAGGTGAGCGCCGACGACCTCACGCTCTCCACGAAGAGCGGGAAGACGATCGGCGAGGGGATCACCTTCATCGGTGGCGACGTGAACCAGCTGGCCGCGGCGCGTCGAGCCCCGGGGAGCATCGCCGGCTACGTGGAGCTGCACATCGAGCAGGGGGGGAACCTCGAGGCAGAGAAGCTGGACATCGGCGTCGTGGAAGGGATCGTGGGGATCGGCTGGTGGGACGTGACGATCGAGGGGTTCCCCAACCATGCCGGGACGACGGCGATGAACAACCGTCGCGACGCGATGCTCGCCGCGGCTCGCTTCACCGACATGGTGAATCGGGTCGTGACCAGCGTCCCGGGGCGGCAGGTGGGGACGGTGGGGCGCATCCAGGCCTTCCCCGGGGCGCCGAACGTGATCCCCGGCAAGGTCATCTGCTCACTGGAGCTGCGCGAACTCGATGCCGCGAAGCAGGCCATGCTCTTCGAGCGGATCAAGGGCGAGGCCGAGCATATCGGAACGGCGACCGGGACGACGTTCAGCTACAAGCCCACGCACGAATCGGCCCCCGCACTGTGCGACACGCGGGTGCAGAAGTTCGTGGAGCAATCCGCGCGCGGCCTTGGACTAACTACCAAGTACATGCCGAGCGGGGCGGGGCACGACGCGCAGCACATGGCGCGGCTCGGGCCGGCGGGGATGATCTTCGTCCCCAGTGTCGGGGGGATCTCGCATTCCCCGAAGGAGTTCTCGCACGCGAAGGACGTCGCCAACGGCGCGAACGTCCTGTTGTCGACCGTCCTTGCCATCGACGCCGCGCCGTGGAGCTGACCCCGTGACCCCCGACCGCAGGTCGCTGCAGGACGAACTGCACCAGAGTCGTCCGTTCCGCTCGAAGCGCGAGGAGTGCCTCATCGCCATCCTCCGCACCGGCGCCGTCGTGCGGCGCCCGGTGGTGAGGGTGGTGGAGGATCGCGGCCTGTCGTTGGCGCAATACAACGTGCTGCGCATCCTGCGCGGCGCCGGCGATGCGGGGCTCCCGACGCTGGCGATCCGCGAGCGGATGATCGAGGAGGCGGCGGGGATCACGCGCCTCATCGACAAGCTCGAGGCGTCGGGGCATGTACGGCGCGAGCGCGATGCGACCGACCGGCGCCAGGTCTTCTGCCGGATCACCGAGGCGGGGCTACGGCTCCTTGCTGAGCTCACCCCTGCCGTGGAGGCCGCGACCGATGCCGGCCTCGCGCATCTCGACGACGAACACGTCGATGCGTTGCTGGCGCTGCTGGCCGACGTCCGGGAGGGGGTGCGCTAAGGCAGGGTGAGGGGGAGTGCCGTCGCGGAACGAATCCCGGCGACTCCACGTAGGAGGGGGGCGCAGCCGACGTCCAGCGGCGCTCCGTTCGTTCGACCTCCCCCCAACGATGTCCTGCTTCGTGCCGCTTCGCGCCGCCGCACTCCGTATCACCCTTCTGGGGACGCTCGCCATCGCGCTCTGCGCCGCGCCCGCCCGCGCGCAGGGGCCCAGCGTCGCACGCACCGAACATCTGGCGCCCCGCGCCGCAGCCGCGACAGCCGCCGCGACAGCCGCCGCGATACCTGGCGCGACCACCATGAGCGCCCGGGCGGTCCGTGCCACCGTCCCCCCCGTGATTGACGGGCATGACGACGACCCTGCCTGGCAGGTAGCTCCTCCCATCGACGACTTCAAGCAATTCACCCCGGTCGAGGACGGTGACCCGTCGTTTCGCACCGAGGTGCGCGCCACCTACGACGACCGCAACCTCTACGTGGTCGTGAGGGCCTTCGACCCGCATCCTGACAGCATCGTCTCGCTCCTGAGCCGGCGCGACGTGCGCACGAACTCCGACCAGCTCAAGATCATCATCGACGGTTATCTCGACCGGCGCACGGCGATCCAGCTCATGCTCAACCCGGCCGGGGTCAAGCGCGACGCCTCGATCTACAGCGATTACGTCGAGGACATGAGCTGGGACGGGGTGTGGGATGGGGCGGCGGCGGTCGATTCGTTAGGGTGGGTGGCCGAGTTCCGCCTCCCATTCTCGCAGCTCCGCTTCAACGGGAGCACACCGACGTTTGGTTTCGGGGTCTGGCGCGACATCGCCAGGCGCAACGAGCGCGCGGCGTGGCCCGCCTTCCGCCAGTCGCGACAGGGGCTCGTCTCGCAGCTCGGAACGCTGGAGGGGATTACCGGGATCCAGCGCGGGAGCCGCCTCGAGCTCCTCCCGTACACCGTCACCAAGAACGTGACCGAGGCAAACGCCGACGGGTGGCGCCACCCGCAGAAGGTGACGGCCGGGGTGGATCTGAAGTACGGAGTGACCCCCAACCTGACGCTCGACGCCACGGTCAATCCCGACTTCGGCCAGGTCGAGGTCGACCCGGCGATCCTCAACCTGTCGGCGTTCGAGGTCCGCTTCGAGGAGCGGCGCCCCTTCTTTCAGGAGGGGGTCGGGCTCTTCAAGTGCGGCGGTCCGTGCGAGGGGGTTTTCTACACGCGCCGCATCGGGCGCACCCCGCAGCTGCGCACGTCGGAGCTTGACCCGTCGGGGACGACGATCCTTGGCGCCACCAAGCTCACCGGGCGCCTGCACAACGGGCTGGCCGTGGGACTCGTCGAGGCGATGACCGGGCGTGAAGTCGGGGTCGATGGCCAGACGGTGGAGCCGCAGACGAACTACCTCGTCGGGCGACTGGTGAAGGAGATGCGACAGGGGCGGTCGCAGCTGGGGACGATGGTCACCGCGACCAACCGCAACCTCGACGACTACTCGGCCAACTACCTGCGGCGCGATGCGTACAACCTCCTGTTGCAGGGGCTGCATCGCTTCGGGCGCGACCGGTGGGAGCTGATGGCGTACTCGGGGTTCAACCGCGTGAGCGGGTCGGAGCAGGCCATCGCCCTCACCCAGCTCAACAGCGTCCACTTTTACCAGCGCCCCGACCACGAGGAGCACTTCGACAGCACGCGCACGTCGTTAGGTGGCAACGTCGTCGCCGCCTCGATCAGCAAGATCGGGGGCGCGGTGCGGTGGAACACCTATGTCCGTCGCGCCTCGGCCGGGCTCGAGCTCAACGACCTGGGGTTCGTTCCCACGGTGAACGACATCTCGGTCCGCAACGAGGCGTCGTGGCAGGCGCTGCGACCCGGGGCGTTCTACCGACGCTCGTTCAGCTTCATCTCCACCGAGAACCACTGGACCACCGGCGGGCTGCCGAGCGGGACGCGGGTCACCGCGCACAGCTCGTTCGAGCTCCTCAACAGCTGGGGGGTGGCGCTCACGTACAACGTGAACGATTGGGGGGTGTCGCACTGCGTCGCCTGCGCCCGTGGGGGGCCGGCGGTGCGCCAGGGGCCCAAGCAGGAGCTGGGCTTGAACGTGAGCGGCGATCCGCGAAACGTGCTGGTCCCCAAGCTCGCGTTCTACGGGGGCGTGGGCGACGGGGGACGCTCGTATTCCCGCGGCGCTACCGCGGGGGGCGAGTTGCGAATCGCCTCCCGCTTCTCGATGGCGGTCGAGGCCGCGTACTCGGGGATCAACAACGACCAGCAGTGGATCGGGAACTATGGTGCGCTGCTCAGCGACACCACGCACTTCACCTTCGCCCACCTCGACCAGACCACGTTAGGCATCACCACCCGCCTCAACTGGACCGCCTCGCCCAGGTTGTCGTTGCAGCTCTATGCGTCGCCGTTCGTCAGCACGGGCGACTTCCGCAACTGGCGCGAGCTGGGCGACCCGCGCGCCGAGCGCTACGAGGACCGCTACCGCCCGTATGGCGGGCAGTCCAACCCCGACGGCTTCAGCTACAAGCAGTTCAACTCCAATGCCGTGTTGCGCTGGGAGTATCGTCCGGGCTCGACGTTGTTCCTGGTCTGGCAGCAGGGGCGGTTGCAGAGCGACGTGAGCCGCGGGGCGTTCGACTTCTCCCGTGACTACCGCGACCTCTTCAGGGCGCATCCGGACAATACGTTGCTGGTGAAGGTGTCGTACTGGCTGAATCCGTAGGTTCTAGAAGACGAGAAGACGAGAAGACGAGAGGACGAGAGGACGAGAGGACGAGGCGAACCCTTCGTCAGCTGCGCTCGGCTATGCCGGGCCACTTGTCCGTCCACGGTCTGGCGCGCTCCAACTGGCCGGCAATCCTGAACAGCGTGCCGTCGTCGCCGAATCTCGCCGCCAGCTGCACGCCGATGGGGAGGTTGTCGCGGTTCCAGTGCAGCGGGACACTCATGGCGGGTTGGCCGGTGGCGTTGAAGAGTGGGGGGTAGGGGATGAAGTCGAAGACGGTCGCGGCGGCCTGGGCGACGGCGCCGAGGCGGCGCATCAACCCCCCGGCTCGCAGGGCGCCCATGACCTTCAGGATGCGCGCCTCGGCAGGCTTGGGTTGCAGCGCGCCGTGCTTCACCGGCGGGGCGCCGAGGGTAGGGGTGAGGAAGAGGTCGCACTCCTGGAAGAAGGCGCCGAGGGTGCGCCCGCTGCGCTGGAGGTAGCGCTGGGCGCTGGCGTAGTCCCCCGCGCTCAGCGAGCCGCCGAGCATCGAGAGCCCCCATGTGGCCAACTCCACGTCGCGCCGCGTCGCTGCGCGCCCCAGTCGTCGTTCGGCGTCGCGGAGGTCGGCGACCACCTCGCCGCAGACGATGGTGACGAAGGCCCGGTTGAACTCCTCGCGGTCGATCACCGGGGCGCGCTCCTGCACGTGGTGGCCTAACGATTCGAGGAGCCTGGCGGCGTCGCGCACGGCCTCCGAGCAGTCCGGGTGCGTCCCGTGTCCCAGCATCGGTGCATCGGTGAAGGCAATGCGGAGCTTGCCGGGGTCGGCGGTGACCTCGTCGAGGAAGGGGCGGAGGCGATGCGGTGCGGCGTAGGGGGCGCCGGCGTCCTCGCCGCTGATGGCGTCGAGCATCGCTGCCGAGTCACGCACCGAGCGCGTGAGGACCCCCTCGGTCGCCGCCCCTCCCCAGTGCTCGCCGTCGTCGGGCCCGGTGGGGACGAGACCGCGTGACGGCTTGAAGCCGAAGAGCCCGCAACACGACGCCGGGATGCGGATCGACCCCCCACCGTCGCCGCCGGCGGCGACCGTCACCATCCCGCTCGCCACAGCCTCGGCCGAGCCACCGCTCGACCCACCGACCGTGCGTTCGAGATTCCACGGGTTGCAGGTGATCCCCTTGGCCTTGGGTTCGGTGTACGGGACGAGCCCAAACTCGGGAGTGTTGGTCTTGCCGAGCGTGATGAGGCCGGCGCGCCGATAGCGCTGCATCAGTTCGGAGTCGTGGTCCGGCCTCCATCCGGCGTAGAGCGCCGATCCCGATTCCAGCGGCTCAGCGGCGTAGCAGGTGAGCAGATCCTTGATGAGGAAGGGGACGCCGGCGAAGGGGGCGTTGGGATCGGCGAGCGGGGCGTCGGCGAGGCGGCGCGCCTGCTCGAACATGGGGTAGATGACGGCGTTGAGCTTCGGGTTGAGGCGCTCGATGCGGGCGATGGCGGCGTCGACGGCCTCCCGCGCGGAGATCTGACGGGAATGGATCTGCTGCGCGAGTTCCAGGGAGTCGGACATGGATACTCAGGGTCTGGACGGGAGTCGGGAGACGGGCGTCAGGAACGGTCGCTGGCGGGTGGTGGTATTCCTCTGCAATCTCCTGATGTTCTGAGCTGTCGGTAAGACGGGGGGACTCTCTCCGGAGGACTTCGATGCACGAGCGAAACGTTGCCAGGGCGAAGCGGTCGACAGCGCGCGGGGTGTTGGCGCTCGCGATGCTCATATTCCCGCTGCTGCCGCTGTCGTCCCAGGCACTGACCGCCACGGCGGCCGCCCCACCGGCGGCGCCCAAGGACTGGGGGGCGGTGGCGGGGATGATCGTGGAGCGGATGCAGCTCATTACGGGAGAGAAGGTGGTCCTCGTGGTCGTCCCGGGTGTGGCCGATGATCTCGTGGAGGAAATGCTGCGCGCCGTGCGACGCGGTGGGGGCGACATGATCGGGTTGATCCCGGCCCGCGGAGTGGCGCCGCAGAAGTGGCGGAGCGACTTCACCCGCGCCACCGAGCAGAAGCCGATGCAGCAACTCATCGAAATGCTGCGCGACGTAGATGTCGGCGTCATGCTCCCCGGAGCCACCGTCGGCGACGAGGCATACGACGCCTTTCAGTGGCTCCTGCAGCACCCGGTGGGGCGCGGGGTGCGGACGATTCACTTTCACTGGGCGGGGGCGTACTCGATCGATGGCGAGCCGATTCCGGTCGACCCGGACGTCGCCGACTTCTACGAGCGCGCCCTGCTCGACACCGACTACTCGGCGCTCGCGCAGTCGGAGCTGAATTTCGAGCGTGCCATGCGCAAGGCGTCGGTGCACGTGACGACCCCCGCCGGGACAGACGTCACGTTCCGCATTGGCAACCGCGTGGTGACCAGGCAGGACGGGGACGCCTCGCAGGGGCGCGCCCGTGAGGGGCGCACGCTCATCGACCGCGAAGTCGAACTCCCGGCCGGCGCCATTCGCGTGGCCCCAATCGAGGAGAGCGTGGAGGGGAAGATCGCGTTCCTGGACGGGGTGTGGGGGGGCGTCATGGTGCGGGGGCTGGTGATGCATTTCGCCAAGGGGCGACTGACGCACTTCGCCGCCACCAGCGGGAGCGAGGGGGTGGAGAAGGAACTCGCCGCCGGTGGCCAGGCGGCCCGCGCATTCCGCGAGTTCGCCCTCGGCTTCAACCCGTTGCTGGCGATCCCCACCACGGGGCACCGCTGGATTCCGTACTATGGCTATGGCGCTGGGGTGGTGCGGTTGTCGTTAGGCGACAACACGGAACTGGGCGGGAAGGTGAAGGGGAAGTACGTGCGGTGGAACTTCTTCACGGATGCGACCGTGGAGGTGGGGGGGGATGTGTGGGTGCGGGATGGGATGATGGGGCGATAGGCATGCGCCCCAAGTTCCATCGGTAACCAGCACTCGCCGGCGGCGCGCGCGGCATCTCCCCTCATGCCGCGAGGAGCAACGGGCCGCGTGGTCCCCGCGGGGCAGCCGCGGACCGACTGGAGATTATGTCCGATCTGACATAATCCGCGGTTCATCTCGCGCACTGCTTCCACTGCCCCCCATTCCCCCCACGGCTCCTCGCTGCTGTCACTGCCGCCACGGTCCCCACGGTCCCCACGGTCCCCACTGTCCCAACTGTCCCAACTGTCCCAACTGTCTCCGCTGCCCCCGCTGCCCCCGCTGCTCTGGACGACCCTCTATTGCGCCACCGTCGACGACGCCAGCGCCTTGGTCAGCCGGTAGAGAAACTCTTGCCCCTCGAAGTACGAGCGTACGCCCATCCGCTCGTCCCGCCCGTGTGCTCGGGCGTCGACGGACGGGTCGCTGAACAGCCCTGAGACGCCGTAGGCCGGGATCCCTAACGCGCGGAAGAAGCGAGAGTCCGTCGCTCCGGTGCTCATTGTCGGGATCACCGGGATGTTTCCCCACAGCTCCCTGGTGATCCGCTCGACCGGTCCCATGACTTCGCGGGCGAGCGCGGTGGCCGGGGTCGACGGACGCTGCGTGCGGATCACGACGTGCACCGTCGTGTCGGCGATCACCTTCTCGAAGGTCGCCTTCACTTCCTCGGCGTTCGACGTCGGGTAGATGCGGCAGTTGATGTTGGCCTCGGCGAGCTGCGGGAGGGCATTGCTGGCGTGGCCGCCGCTGAGCCCGGTCGCCACGCAGCTGGTGCGGAGCATCGAGTTGTAGCGCGGATCCCTGGTCACCACCGCGATCGCCGCCGCATCGTTCGAGTTCGCGACCAGCGCCTTCATCGCCTTCCCCATCTCCGGCGTTTCGAGGTTGGCGGTCTGGGCAAAGAAGGCGCGCGTCACCTCGTTCAGCTGTACCGGGAACTTGAAGCGTCCCACCTTCGACAGCGCGTCGGCGAGCGAGGTGATGGCGTTGTCGTCGCGCGGGACCGAGGAGTGGCCACCACGGTTGGTGACGCGCAGCGTGAAGTTGGTGGTGATCTTCTCCGCCGCCTGCACGGAATTGAAGAGATGCTTCCCGTCACGCAGTGTTCCGCCGCCCCCCTCGTTCACCACCAGCGCCGCGTCCACAAGGTCGCGGTGGCTCTTGGTAAGCCAATCGACGCCGTTGAACGGTCCGCTCTCCTCGTCGGCGGTGAGCGCGATGATGATGTCGCGATCGGGGACGAACCCCTCCTGCTTCATGCGGAAGACGTTGGCGACGAAGATCGAGGCCATCGCCTTGTCGTCGGCAGTTCCGCGCCCGTAGTAGTAGCCGTCGCGCTCGGTAAAGACGAACGGGTCGAGGTCGGGAGACCAGTCGGCCTTGAGCGCCTCGACCACGTCGATGTGCGCGAGGAGGAGCAGGGGCTTGCCCGCGTTAGGTCCGCCCTTGCCCCGGATGCGGGCGACGACGTTGTGCTTCTTGGGCTGCGGGCCGCCCACGAAGATGTCGGACTCGGGGATCCCCGCCTCGCGGAAGCGCTTCGCCATTGCCTGCGCGGCGGCGGTGATGTCGCCGGTCTCGACCCCGGTGTTGATCTCGACCAGCTCCTTGTAGATGTCGCGGGCGAGCTGCTGGTTGGGCGTCAGCTGGCCGGGAGTGTAGATGGGAGACTTCTGCTGAGCGCCGGCGGGGAGCGCCACTCCCGACGTCGCGGCGAGCGCGGTGCTCGCCGCGAGCGCCGCGAAGGAGAGACGATTCATTGGGGGCATGGTGCGGAGGTGGTTCTGCAGTGGTTCTGCGGTGGTCCTGCGGTGGTTCTGCGGTGGTTCTGCGGTGGTTCGGATGTGGTGGACGCGTATGCCGGATCGGGCGATCGCGCGGAACGTCGAGGGCACGGTGGGGGAGCGGCGCCGATCACCCCTTGCCACGCCGCAGCTCGGCGATTCGCTCTCGCGCCTTGCGTACCTTGGGCTGCAGCTCGGGCTCGGCATCCTTCCACAGGTCGACGAAGCGCTGGTAATAGTGCTCGGCCTTCGCCGTGTCGCCCTTGGCGTCGTAGAGTTCGCCGATGCGCTTGAAGGTCCCGGCGATGATGTTCGACTCGGTTTCCAGGTCGGACAGGGGGTGCTCGGCGAATCGCTCGTAGTACACGAGAGCGGAGTCCGCCTGCCCGTCGAGATCGAAGGCGTCGCCGATGACGTAATTCGTGTAGCGCTCGCTCCGGTAGTATGCGCGTCGCGACTGCTGATACTCGGCGATGGCGTCCTTGTATCGTCCCTCGGTGCGAGCGATGAGCGCGCGGAACCATGCATCGCGCCCCGCCGGATGGCCGGCGGCCGCCGAGTCACGCCGCGCCCCCGCCAACGCCGCGCGGGCCATCGATGCGTCTCCGAGGTGCATCGCGACTTCGCCGATGTAGTCCCACGGTCGTTCCGACGGGTCCAGCGACTCGAGCGGGATGCGGGCGATGGCGCGGTCGTAGAGCACACGCGCGCGCTTGCGGTCTTCGTGAAACAGCGCGGTCACGAACGTCGAGTCGAGTCCGGCCATGAGCTCGGGGGTCTTCGGGCCTCCGCCCTGGAGCGCCGCCTGGTTGCCCAGCGCGAGCCAGCGCAGCCCCTCCATGGGCTTCCCCCTCGTGAAGGCGATGGTACCGGCGTAGTACGAACTCTGGTCACGTTGCGCACCGCTGCGCGCGTCCCGATAGGCTCGCTCGGCGATGGCACTCGCGCTGTCGAGCTCTCCCTTCGCAGCGGCGATAGCGGCCTCGCCGGCCCAGTGAGTCGCGTTGGAGGGAAGTCGCCGCTTGAATTCCTGCTGCGTGCGCCTCGCGCCGGTTGTGTCTCCGATGGACACGTACGCTTGCACGAGATTCGTGAACGCCCCGCCGAACGGGCGAGGGACTCGCGTGGCCCGTTCCAGTGTGGCGATCCCCTTCTTGGTGTCGCCGACCCTCCCGTACAGCGTCGACACGTTGTTGAGCGCCGCCTGGTTGGAGGAATCGCGCGCCACCAGCGCCTCGTAGGCGGCGATGGCGCGATTCACGTCTGGGTCGGGGCCGTACGTCCAGTAGCTCCCCTCCGTGAGGAGTCGCTCGTTCTCGCTCAGCCGGTCGCGATGTGCATACGCGTTCATGATCGCCCGCAACTGTTCTTCGCGTCCGCGCCCGGACCCCACCCACGACGAAGCCAGCCGGCGCCAGGCCATCGCGAAGGTGGAGTCGAGCGCCACCGCCTCGCGCAGGAGTCCCTGCCCGCGCTCGGCATCGCCGAGTGAGGAGAGCACGTCGGATGCCTCGACGTACTTGCGAAGCGCGGGGAGCGACGACGTGGTCACGCGCTCCAGCGATTGCGCCTGGCGGATGTCGCGCAGCGATTCGCCGACCTTCTGGCGCACGTCGTGCGACAGTCGCCCGAGGGCGGCGATCAGCTCGGCGTCGTCCTTTGCCGTCTCGCGGAACGTGGCCAGTTCACTTCCATCGAGCGAGGCCACGAGGCGCGCCGAGACGACGTAGCTGGGGCCGAGCTTGTCGATCGCGCCATCGAGGACCGCCTTGGCCCCCTCGCGGGTGGCGATCTCTCGCGCGGCGTCAAACTCTACCGCCTGCGCCTCGCTCCGTCCCATCAGCCGCAACGCCTCGCGCAGCGCCGCGCGCGTCATCACGCTCAGGTTCTTCGACTGCGCCAAGTCGGTCCGGATCGCCTCGGCGACGGTGGCGCCGAGGGTCGAGTCGCCGTTCGGGGGACGGAAGTCGGCCACGACCAGCGTCTCGCGATCGCCGAACGCGCCAGCGCCACGCAGCGACCCCATCGGCCCGATCCCGAGGGCGCGCAGGACCATGAAAGCGACGATGAACGTGGCGAAACTCCCCGCAGCGATCGCGCCGCCCATCCAGGTGCGCCGCCAGGACACGTGCGGCGCCGCCTTGACCGCGATAGTCGCCAGCGTCCCCTGCGGCACAATGCTCCCGCCGGGCGTGAGCGTCGGGGTGCTGACCAGCACCCGATGCGAAGTGCGCTGCACGTACCAGGTTCCGAGCACGGCCGGAAGTCCCGCGAGCATCACCCCGATTGCGCCGGGAAAGGCCCAGTCGGGGAGCCCGATGGTCCGCGTCGCCGCCCACGCGGTGACGCCAACCAGCGCGGTCGCCCCGCCCCAGACGGCGAGGGCGCGTCCGAGCCGCATCTGCGGTCCACGCAGCGCCTCGGGGACGACTCCACCCCCGGTCGAACTGACAGAATCAAGGACGCGCACCAGTTCGCTCGCCCCCGCCGGGCGATCGACCGCTTCCTTGGCCAGGCAGCGCATGATGACGTCGGCGAGGGCCGGCGGCGTGTCGGGGCGAAGCTCGCGCACGTCACGCGGCGTCTCGCTGAAGTGTGCGGCGATGAGGCGTGCCTGCGAGTCGGCGACGAACGGCGGACGCCCCGCCAGCAGCTCGTACGCCATCGCCGCGAAGGCGTACAGGTCGGCCCGATGATCGAGCGCCTGGTCTCCGGCTGCCTGCTCTGGCGCCATGTACGCCGGGGTCCCGATCGCCGTCCCGGCAACCGTCAACGTCGCCCCGCCGGGGGCCATCGTGCGGGCGGCGGTGAGCGCCTTGGCGATCCCGAAATCGGTGACCGTCGCGCTCGATCCGGCCAGGAGGACGTTGTCCGGCTTGATGTCGCGGTGCACCACCCCGTGCGCATGCGCGAACTCGAGCGCGCGCGCCACATCGCGGAGGATCGCCGTGATCTCTCCCAGCGAGAGCGGACCGCGCGACAGTCGCTGGCGGAGCGAATCGCCCTCGACGTAGGGCATGGTGAACCACGGGAGCCCGTTGGCGTCGCCGGTAGAGAGCACAGGGACGACGTGCGGATGCTGGAGCGCCGCGGCGAGGAGGACCTCGCGCTTGAACCGCTCGACGGAGATCCCGGCGAGCAACTCGGGCGCCAGCACCTTGACCACCACTCGGCGGTTGAGCGCGCGTTCGGTCGCGACGAAGGTCCGCGACATCCCGCCGCCCCCCAGCTCGCGCTCCAGCGTGTAGGCGCTCCCGAGCGCCGCCTGCAGTTCGGTCTGCAACTCGCTCACGTCGGACCGGCTCCCCCGTTCAGGCCGGCGGAACGTAGGGGGCGGACACGCGGGACGCCAGCACGCGCGTCACCCCCATCCCCCCGACACGCCCCCCTGCGCCGCCCCGCGCCCCGCCCCGCTTCCCCCTGCCGATTCCAACCCGTAGCCTCCAGCACCAACGCACCGCTGCCCCACGCTCTCCCCCCACCCGGGCGCCCATGCCCCCACGTCTTCTCTTCTTCTCGTCTTCTCGTCTTCTGACCCTGTCGCTCGCGCTGCTAGCCGCGACGCCAGCGACGCCCAAGGCGCAGCAATTCCTGCGACCGAGCGACATCAACGCCCTCCCCAGCAAGCCGGCCGACGCCCGCATCCCCTACGGCCCCGACTCGCTCCAGTTCGGAGACCTCCGCCTGCCTAACGGGAAGGGACCGTTCGCCGTCGCCATCGTGATCCATGGCGGCTGCTGGGTGCACGCCTATGCCGCGGCCCAGAACTCGGCCGCGCTCGCCGATGCGCTGCGCGACGCCGGCATCGCCACCTGGAACATCGAGTACCGCCGGCGCGACAACCCGGGGGGCGGGTGGCCCGGAACCTTCCTCGACGTCGCCGCCGCCGCCGACTCGCTGCGTTCGCTCGCCAAGCGCTACCCACTCGACCTCACCCGCGTGGTGGCGGTCGGTCACTCCGCGGGAGGACAGCTTGGGCTCTGGCTCGCCGCCCGTCGCAAGATCCCCTCCAGCTCCCCACTCGCCGCGAACGATCCGCTCCCCCTCGCCGGCGTCGTCGCACTCGGCGCCCCCGGCGACCTGCGCGACTTCAACAGCTATGGCGACGCGATGTGCGGCGAGGGGACGATCCCCAAGCTCCTCGGCGGAAGCTACGACCAGGTCCCCGATCGCTGGCGCGACGCCTCCCCGAGTTCGTTTCTCCCGTTAGGCGTTCCGCAGGTGATGCTGGCCGGCGACGCCGATCGCATCATGCCCCGCAAGAACCTCGAGGCGTGGGCCACTGCCGCTCGCGCCACAGGTGACAGGGTGGACGTGGTCGTCGTCCCCAATGCCGCCCACCACGAGGTAATGTCACCACGGAGCGTCACCTGGCCCTACGTGCGGGATGCGGTGTTGCGCACCGCGCAGGTGACGTTGCCGAGCGCACAATCCAGTGAGCGCTGGTGGAACGATGTCCAGCGTCTCAGCGCCGACTCCATGAAAGGGCGCCAGACCGGAAGTCGCGAACACCGCCAGGCCGCCGAGTACACCGCCGCCGCTTTCAAGGATGCCGGGCTCAAGCCGGCCGGGACGAAGGGGTACTTCCAGCCGGTGCACTTCATCTCGCGCACCATCGACGAGTCGAAGTCGTCGCTCACCCTCATTCGCGACGGCAGGGAGGAGACGCTGGTATTGGGCGAGGACGCCAGCTTCATCCTGCGCGCCCCGCTTGCCGAGTCGGTCGAGGCCCCGGTGGTCTTCGCGGGCTACGGCTTGCACCTGCCGGAGTACGGGGTGGACGACCTGGCCGGGATCGATGTGAAGGGAAAGATCGTCGCCTACATTACCACTATGCCCAAGGGGGTCCCCGGCCCCGTCGTCTCGCACTCGCGCGCCCAGGCGTGGGAAACGCTGCGTGCCGCCGGGGCGGTGGGGGTGATCACCTTCGCCGGGTCGCCGGCGAACGACGGCGCCTTCATCAGGGGGAGCGCCAACCGGCTTGCACCGCAGATGACGCTGGAGGAACCATCGCTCGATTCGCAGCGCGGTAACCGTCTCGCCGTCAGCTTCAACGTGGCCAGAGCCGCCAAGCTCTTCGCCGGCGCCGCCGAACAATTCGCCGCCATCGCCGCCCGCGCCGACTCGGGGCTCCCGCTCCCGCACTTCGCCCTTCCGGTTCGCCTGCGCTCGCATGTCTCCCTCGTCACCAGCACGGTCACTTCCGACAACGTCGTCGGACTCCTCCCCGGAAGCGATCCCACACTGCGCAACGAGTATGTCGTCATCTCCGCCCACCTCGACCACGTCGGGATCGGTCGCGTGGTGAACGGCGACAGCATCTACAACGGCGCAATGGACAATGCTTCCGGGACCGCCCTCCTCATGGAGGTCGCCCGCCGGCTGCACGAAGGGAAGGTGAAGCCGCGCCGCTCCCTCCTCTTTACTGCGGTCACCGCCGAGGAGAAGGGGCTGCTTGGCTCTCGCTACTTCGCCAATCACCCCACCGTCCCGGCGTCTCGCATCGTCGCCGACCTCAATACCGACATGTTCATGCCCATCGTCCCCTTCACGATGGTGATGGTGAACGGGCTCGAGGAGTCGAACCTGGCCGACGACGCGCGCAAGGCCGGGGAGATGATCGGGGTGAAGGTCGTGAGCGACCCCGAGCCCGAGGAGAACCGCTTCATCCGCAGCGACCAATACTCGTTCATCCTGCGCGGCATCCCGTCGCTCTCCTTCAAGGTGGGCTTCGCCCTCAACACGCCGGAGCACGAGGCGGTGAAGGAGTTCAGGGCGAAGCGCTATCACTTCCCGCGGGACGACGTGAGCCAGCATGTGGACCAGGCGACTGCCGAGGGATTCACGCGGTACTATGTCGAGGTGGTGAAGCGGGTCGCCGACCGCGACGTGAGAGCGCGCTGGAACGACGACTCGTTCTTCAAGCGACTGGCTCGCAAACGGTAACCGCAGGCGCTAACCACAGGCGGCAACCGCGCGTATGCGACGCCCGTTGCAGGTGACCGCGCGCACGGCGCATTCGCTGGTGTACGACCGCTAATCTTCCGCCTTCCCGCTGCCGAGACTCACCCGTGCACTCGGCGACTGCGGGGAGACGGAGATGGCCAGCGAAGACCGGATCGAATACGCGCGCGCCCTCTCGCGCCTCATCGAGGCGTGCGCGGGGGCATTGCCCGGCTCCACTGCCGTCGATGCGGCGGCGCGCGACGCCGAGAACCGGTCACGCCGCCAGGCGCTTGCGCTGGAGATCGACGGTGACACGCTGCGCGTCGACGGCGACGCCCCGATTCCGTTCGAGACGATGGGGACGGAGGCGCTGGTGGCCACGCTCCTCGCCCACGACGTCGGACGCCTGTCGATCCGGCAGCTCACCCCGGCGCGCGAACTCATCGAGGTCGCCCGCCTGATGATCGCGGCGCCTGTCGACGCGATGCAAGGGCGTGCGATCGAGGAGGCGGCCACGCACCTTGGCCTCTGGAACGTCGAGTTCGTCGGGGTGGCGAGCCTCGACGCCGAGCCCGTCACTGCCTCGCTCCCTCCCGACCTGGTCGCCTCGCTGCGCGATGACGCGGAGTACGCCGTGGCCGAGGCCGCGCTCGCCAGGCTGGCCACGCGTGGAGAGCAGGCCATCGAGCAAGGCGACGCGCGCACCGTCGCCGCCGTCCTGGTGGCGATGGACAGCTTCGAGCGCAGCAGCCGGCACGACGACCTGCGCCACACCAGTGCGCTGGCGATGAAGCGCCTCATCTCCCCCATGGCCTTGCGGCTGACGGCACAGCTCCTCCCTTCCGCGCGTCGCCGCGAGTCGATCGTCGCCGTACTGTCGCGGGCGGAGGATGTGGGCGCCGAGGCGCTCTTCGCGCACCTCGCGGCGGCGCAGGAGATGCGCGAGCGGCGCGCATACTTCGACGCCATGGTAGCCCTGGGCGCCGGCGTGGCGATGCTTCGCGCCGCACTCGACGACGAACAGTGGTACGTGGCACGCAACGCCGCCGAGTTGCTGGGCGAGATGCGCGTAGACGGGGTGGAGGGGGCGCTGGCCGTCATGCTCAAGGCGCCCGACGAGCGCCGGCGCATCGCCGCCGCCTCGGCGCTGGCCCGGCTCCGCACCCCTGATGCGCTCGAGGCTCTGCACGAGGCGGTGAACGACCCTTCGGCGCAGGTGCGCTACTTTGCCACCACCGCCCTCATCGCGCGCATGGACGGGGCCTCGGCGAGCCAGCTCAGCGCGCAGCTGGAGGCGGAGGGGGACTTCGAAGTGAAGTTGCAGATCATCGCCGCCCTCGGGCGCCTGGGAACTCCCGACGCGGTGCAGAAGCTCATCCGGACGTTGTCGCCGAGCCAAACCGTGCGCAGCAGCGTCCCGATGACGAGCGAGTTTCGTTGCGCGGCCATCGAGGCCGTAGCCGAGGCGCGGGGGGCGGCGGCGCTCACCTTCATCTCGGCGCTGCGGAAGGACCGCGACGCGCGGGTGGCGGAGACGGCGCGACGGGTCTACGCGAAGCTGGCGAGCGGGGGGACGCGGGCGGCGTCCTAGGAGGTGAGGGCCGGCACGGGGGTGATGGGCAGGCTCACCACCAGGTCACCGGACTGCGTCTCGACCCGTCCGCCGTGGGCGCGGACCACGCGCACGGCCAGGGTGGTGGCCTCGCCAGGCTGGGGCGCGGGCGCCCCTCGCACCGCCAGCTGCACACCGTGCCGGTCATGCGTCGCGGCGATCGCGATCGTTCCGCCGTGTGGCGCCTGGCGCACGGCGTCGAAGAGGAGGACGGAGAT